>JBGPSX010000041.1:0-14026 GCA_041490325.1 Bryobacteraceae bacterium
CCACAGTTCGAGCCCATCGATATCAACGCCATGGTGCGCGATGTGATGAAGCTTTTTGACGCGCAGATTCATGCGCCCGGCCGTCCTGCCGTCGAAATCAGCTTGCAGCTTTCCGAGCGTTTGCCGCCGGTTTCGGTGGATACCGAGCAGATTCGCCGCGCCCTCCGCAATTTGGTTCTCAACGCTCTGGATGCGATGCCGACGGGCGGACGCCTCGAAATCCATACGGATCGCATCGATACTTCGCTCGAAAGAAAAGTCGCGCTGGAAGTTTCCGATACCGGCCAAGGACTGACAGAAGAAGAATGCCAGCGTCTGTTCACGCCGTACTACACCACGAAACAGCACGGCACCGGGCTCGGTCTCGCCATCGTGCAGTCGGTGGTGAGCGATCATAAAGGCACCATCGCCGTACATAGCGAGCCTGGAAGAGGCACAACGTTTCGAATCGAGTTAAGGGCATGAGCAAGCTGCTGCTGGTGGATGACGATGCCAACACGCTGGCGTCTCTCGCGCGCGCGTTCCGTCTGGCAGGACATGAAGCGGTGGTGTGCGACCAAGCCGATCGCGCCCTCGAACTGGCCAAGACCCAGCACTTCGACATGATCCTTTCCGACGTGGTTATGCCCGGCAAGGACGGCCTCACGCTTTTGGCCGAGCTCAAGGCGAGCGGGATTCAGGCTCCGGTGGTGATGGTTTCAGGTCAAGCCAATATCGAGATGGCGGTTCGCGCGACGCGTCTCGGCGCGGTTGATTTTCTCGAGAAGCCTCTTTCGACAGAGAAGCTGCTGGTAACGGTGGCGAATACCGTTAAGCTGTCGCGGCTCGAAGACGAGAATCGGCGCCTCAAGCAGCGCGCCGGCCGGCACGAGCTGGTCTGGAAATCAGCCGTGATGCAAAGTGTGATGGCGAAAGTGGATCGCGTCGCCAGCAGTGAAACCCGGGTTTGCATTCTGGGAGAAACCGGCACCGGCAAGGAATTGGTGGCGCGAACGTTGCACGACAAGAGCGCGCGACGCGCCGCGCCATTCGTCACTCTGAACTGCGCGGCTGTGCCCGGCGAGCTGATTGAGTCGGAACTGTTCGGGCATGAAAAAGGCGCATTTACGGGCGCCACGGCGCGGCATCTCGGCAAGTTCGAACAGGCGCACGGTGGAACACTGTTCCTGGATGAGATCGGCGACATGCCGGCCATCATGCAAGCTAAACTTCTACGCGTGCTGGAGCAGCGCGAAATCGAAAGGATCGGCGGCGACCGCTCTATCGAAGTGGATGTCCGCGTGATTGTTGCCACGCATCGCAATCTCGAGGAGCTGGTACGCAAGAACGAGTTTCGCGAGGATCTGTATCACCGCATTTTCGTGTTTCCCATCACGCTACCGCCACTACGCGACCGGAAGGACGATATTCCACTGCTGGTCGACTTCTTCGCCCGCAGCGTAGCCGAACAGAATGACTGGCGCATCCGCGAGATCACTGCCGATGCGTATGCGGAGCTGGCGCGTTATTCCTGGCCGGGTAACGTGCGCGAACTGCGAAATGTTGTGGAGCGGCTGTTGCTGCTGGCGGACGACCGCGTGGATCAGGCCACCGTCCGGCTCGCGCTGCCGGTGGAACATGCCGCGCCTTCCAGCGCCGGCGGTACGCTGGCCGAACGGATGGACGCGCATGAGCGGGAATTGATCATCACCGAACTGAAGAAGCACAACTACAAGATGACGGACACCGCCCGCGCGCTAGGGTTGGAGCGCAGTCACCTGTACAAGAAATGCCAGCAACTAGGCATCGAACACAAGAGCGCCTAACCCGAAAACTCACGACAACCGCTCCCTCTGGTCACGGCTCAGCCACGCGTTTACAGTCGCTAACCGAGCCGTGACCAAAGGGAGCGGTGGTTCAGAAGAGTGCACAGACGTGATATCCTGACTGCGATGAAAGTCGGCGTATTCACTGCACTACTCGCGCAATTCTCTCTCGACAAAGTCCTGGAAAAGCTGAAGAAGCTGGACATCCACACCGTGGAACTGGGGACCGGCAACTATCCCGGAGATCCGCACTGCAAGCTCGCGATGCTCAACGACGCGCGTGCGCTCAAAGACTTCAAACAGAAACTCGCCGACAACGGCGTCTCCATCAGCGCGCTCAGTTGTCACGGCAATCCCCTGCATCCGGACAAGAATGTCGCCAAGGCCTATCAGGAGACCAGCAAGAAGACCGTGCGGCTGGCTGAGAAGCTGGGCGTTCCCATCGTCATCGACTTTTCAGGATGCCCCGGCGATAGCGACAAGGCCAAGTATCCGAATTGGGTCACGTGTCCATGGCCGCCGGAGTATCTGGACGTTCTGGACTGGCAGTGGGAAAAGAAAGTAACGCCTTACTGGACCAAGCATGCGCAATTCGCCAAGGACCACGGCGTAAAGATCGCAATCGAGATGCATCCCGGATTCGTCGCTTATAGTCCGGAGACGCTGCTGAGACTGCGCTCGATCGCCGGCAACACCATCGGCTGCAACTACGACCCCAGCCACATGTTCTGGCAAGCCATCGATCCCATCAAGGCCATCCGCGTGCTGCGCGATTCTATTTTCCACGTCCACGCCAAGGACACGCAGATTTACGACTACAATCTGCCTAAGACCGGCGTTCTCGATACGAAGAAGTACACCGACGAAAAACATCGCGCGTGGATCTTCCGCAGCGTGGGCTATGGTCACTCATATGAGTGGTGGACCGAGTTCATTTCCACTCTGCGCATGTTCAACTACGATTACGTGCTCTCGATCGAGCACGAAGACACCTTGATGTCACCGGATGAAGGCCTGACAAAAGCCGCCGCATTCCTGAACGCAATTGTGATCCGCGATCAGCCCACCGCACCATGGTGGGTTTAGTACATACAAATAGAAGCCGCGTAACTTAAATTGTTAGATTCTTAGCGTCCGATTATGGGACCGCTAGACGCGCGTGGACAAGTCGCGAAATTTCGCCGGAGTGAGACCGGTATGCGTCTTGAACATGGCGCAGAAGTGGCTCTGATCCGAAAACCCGCACGTTAGAGCAATCTCAGAAAGCGGTACGTCGCTATTGGCCAGCAGATGCGAGGCGTGCTCGATGCGGCGCTTGCGGATGTATTCGCCGATGGTCGATTGATAGTGCTTTCGGAATTCGCGCGACAAATGAACGGGATGAACGCTTGCGATTCCAGCCAGCTCGGCTAAGCTCGGAGCCAGCAGATACGAATCTTCCAGCGCTTCCCGAACGCGCCGTAGCCAACTGGGAGCGTTCGTACCACCGTGTTCGCCGATCGCGCGCGCGCTTTCCGCGAGAATCTCGAGCAGCACGCCTTCAATCGCGAGCGGAGCAATATCGTCTTCGGCGCCAAACTCACGTACCAGACGATTGGCCAGCCAGGATGAAGCTAACCCTGGTACTTCACCCGGTACCGACAACACCGGC
Source organism: Bryobacteraceae bacterium (assembly GCA_041490325.1). Taxonomy (GTDB): domain Bacteria; phylum Acidobacteriota; class Terriglobia; order Bryobacterales; family Bryobacteraceae; genus Palsa-89. Next base: position 3,457 of record JBGPSX010000041.1, read on the forward strand.
GCATGATCGCCCAAGCGCACCAGCATGAGCGGCTCTATTTTCACCAGCAGGCAGCGCACTCCCATGGTGTATTCATTCTCATGCAGCTCCGCCGGCGGCAAGAATCGCAACGCACCCTCGCCACATATACATGCGCGATCCGAGTACTTCTCTGTATAACTGCCCGAAAGAACAAAGCTCAGATAGGCAGTGGAGTGACAGTGCCGCGGCAAGGTAAGACCTTGGGGATAAACTGTCTCCGCCAAAGAGAACCCCGCAATATCGCGACGCCTTATAACAGTTCCGGACGTTTCTGTGACCGGGCAGGCCGCAGCGTATCTTTTCTCCACAATGAGACCAATGCTACTCATCACTTGACCACCAGAATCACTCTTTCGATTGGACGCGGCTTGATCGGGAAAGTTAGCGTTTCGATCTTGTGAATCAACATTCGTCTTACAGGCGTTCATAATATCCTCTACGCAGATCGATCACCTTTTGTTTGATCCATTGATTCTTCAGCATGCAAAAAAGTTCCAAAAATGTGGCCAACCGCCGGTATTGCCGTGTCAATCCCATTAGCGGACAACCTGTCCCACAAGCGCACATAAACAAGCTGAAATGATTTATCGTGTTGCTAACGCCGCGCCAGGAACGTTCAGGCGCGGCAAGACTTCGAGCAATCCGAGCCGTACTCTGGGTTCGCCAGTGAATGATCGGAGTCAACATGCGAACCGTACCAGGGTTGAGTGGATGGTTGAGTGGAAGCGTTGCACTCGCACTTCTCGTTTCCGTTGCCGGCGCAACGTCGCCGGATCGCGACGCCGGCCTGCAAGCATTTGAGGAGGGACGTTACGCTGAGGCCGAAGCGCTGCGGCGGCAGGTGCTCGCTAACGCCGAGCAGACACGTCCGTCGAACAGTATAGAAGTAGCCGAAAGTAGAAACAATCTCGCCGCTGTGTATGCGGCGCAAGGCCGCTATCGCGAAGCTGAGGATCTCTACCGGCTGGCGTTGCAGACTTGGGACGCAACGCCAGGCCATGAGATTCCCGCCGGCATCACGCTGGGCAATCTCGGCATCATGCTGCGCTATCAGGCGAAGTACGCGGAGTCTCGCGCCGCTCATGACGGGGCCCTCAAGATATTCCAGAGTTCGCTCGCACCGGAAGATCCGCGCATGGCCACGGCGCTGAACAATCTCGGGGAATTAGAAAGCGCGCTACAGCGCGATCATGAAGCCGAAGCATACTTTCTGCGCGCAGCCGCGATCCGGGAGAAATTGCCAAGCGAGAAAGATCCCGATCGCGCCATCACTTGGAACGGTCTGGGGAAAGTATATGTACACGAGAAGAGATATCAGGCAGGCCAGGAGTTGCTGGAGCGCGCGCTGCGCGTATCCGAGGCGGCTTGGAATCGAGAGCATCCACGATTGGCCGCGATCCTCAATAATCTAGGGCTCGCCTACGCCGGGCAGGGCAAACGCAAGCAGGCCCGCGAGGCATTGCAGCGCTCGATCGGGATACTGGAGAAGAGCATGGGCCCAAGCCACCCTGATATGGCGGTGAATCTTGCCAATCTGGCCGCCATCGAATTCGCGGATCGCAAATTCAAGCTGGCGATAAACCTCAATCGGCGCGCGCTTGGGATCGACGAACTGCGGCTGGGTCCGGACCATCCATCAATCGCGATCACATTGAACAATTTGGGTGCGGCGTTGTATTCAGCCCGCAACTATCGCGAAGCGGAAGTGGCGCTGCAGCGGGCTTTGGCAATCGCCGAGAAAACGTCGGGACGCGAGCATCCGTTTCTCGCAGACATGCTAGAGAACCTGGCCTACCTGTACAGCACTGAGCGCCGCGACCAGGAAGCCGTGAGCCATTTCCAGCGCGTCGTCGCCATCCGCGAGGTGAAATACGGGCCGAATGACCCGCACCTGGTTTCACTTCTGCAGTCTTGCGCCGGAGTCTTGAGGAGAATGCAGGAGTACGCTGCCGCGGAGAAGGCTGAAACTCGCGCGGTGGGAATTCAGGTGCGCAATACGCTTCGCCCGCCGGACAGCGGTTCCTGACAATTCACGCCAACCGCTCCTTTTAGTCACGGCTCGGAATGGATGTTTTCGGACTTACAGGCGATCATGTCGGACTTTACATGCGATCGTGTCCGACCGGGAACCTAACAGAGCCGTGACCAGAGGGAGCGGTCCTACTTTAGTTCGGGGCTGCTCGCGTTGGCAGGTTCAGCAGTCCAGTTCTGGTGGACGATCATGCTCTGATCGGAAAAAAACGTCCGGCGACCGCTGCTATTGAACACCTTCGGATTCACGTTGATGGTGTAACCCTGCGGCGTCCCCGTCATTAGAAACAAGTATTGGTCCTTGTCCCCGGATGAGAGGCTTCCCGGAATCAAGTCGGCCGCGGCCGGACTGGGCGCTCCGCTCGGGGGCGGTCCTAGCTCAGCCAGAGTGGTGGCGTATCGGCCAAACTGCGACATGTACTGCGTCTGCGCCGTGTTCAGCGTCTGAATCTCGCGCACCACGGCCATCTCGCGGGCGTTCATCTGGGCCACGCTCAACCTCGGGACAGCAATCGCAAGGATGATTAGAATGATCGCGATAACGATCAGTAGCTCAATCAGCGAGAAACCGCGCGTGAAGCGCCTAGAGCGGGACTGCTGCATAATTAATTATGACGCGAAAAACCGGCTTAGCGTGCAGGCGCCTCTGCTGGCCGCGGCTCCCCGATAATGACGGCCGGCACGTTCTGGTCGCGCACCAGCTTGTTGAATGTCACCAGGTCCGTACCCAGCAGCTTCTTTAAGGACTCCACCTGGACGTTGACTTGGCTCGCCAGTTCCTCGTAAACCTGTGTGGATTGCAGCGTGGGTGGATCGTCGGAACTCTCTACAACGCCGAGCAGCACCGCCAGCTTGTTGTTCAATTTGATTGGGAAGTTCAGTGGATCCTGGCTGGCCCGGTTTTTGGTTTGATACAGTTCTTCCTCTACTGCCGTGAGTTTCTTGGCTAAGGCTTTGGCCGCATCGACAACCTTCCGGTCTTTCACGCGCGCGGCGTATTCGTCGAGTTGCTTGCGCACATCCCGAATCTGGATCACCGCGTCGTTTGCCTGACCGAGCTTGCCGTGGATCTGAAGCGCCACTTCGAGTTGTCGCGCATAGTCTTCCGTTGTCGTTGCGAGGCGGGGATCCTTTTTCACTTCGAACGATTGCGTCTGTGATTTCCCATCGGCCGTCAGCCGCACTTTGTACGTGCCGGGAACTATCACAGGACCGCGCGTGTTGCCCGCCCACATGATCAGGCCTGGGAACGTCGTGGCATCCGGATAATGGAGATCCCACACGAAGCGATTCAACCCGGCATCGGCCGGAATCCGATCAGCGCCGGCCGGACGCGGCGGACCGTCGTCATCCTCGCCGCCTGACGGAGCACCAGTTCTGGATGGCGCTGCCTTGCTTGAAAATTTCCGGATCAACTTGCCGGCGTTATCGACAAACTCAAGAGTGACTTCGTTTTGCGGCTTTTCCTTAAAGGAAAAATACACAGCCACGCCCGAAGCCGGATTTTGGCCCACCGGCTCGCCCCGTGGAATCCGGAATCCACCGCGCAGAGTCCGATAAGTTTCCTTGGGCGCGAACAGCTTCATGTCTTCCTTCAATGTGCTATCTGCAAGTTGATAGATCAGCGGAAGATCATCCAATATCCAAAAAGACCGGCCCTGCGTGGCAACCACAAGTTCCTTCTCGCGCTTCTGGATCGCCAGATCGGTGATCGGAACCACCGGAAGATTGAGCTGGAAGGATCGCCAGGCAGCCCCACCATTCGACGAAACATACATGCCCGTTTCTGTTCCGGCCACCAGCAGGTCGCGATGATTGGGATCTTCACGGATCACGCGCGTGAATGCATTCGGAAGAATACCGGAATCGATGCGCGCCCAGTTCTTGCCGTAGTCGGTGGTCTTGTATAGGTACGGCCGGAAGTCGTCGAACTTGTACATCGTGGCCGCGAAGTAAGCCGTGCCGGCATCGAAGGGCGACGGCTCAATCGAGTTGATCTGAATCCACTGTGGCATGTCCTTGGGCGTGACATTCTCCCAATGCTTGCCGCCATCTTGCGTGAGGTACACCAGTCCATCATCGGAGCCCGTCCAGATGAGCCCCTTCTTCACCGTGGATTCAGCCATCGTGAAAATAATGTCGTAGTACTCGATGCTGGTGTTGTCCTTGGTGATCGGACCGCCGGACGAGCCTTGCTTGGATTTATCGTTGCGAGTGAGATCGCCGCTGATCACTTCCCAACTGGATCCGCCGTTGGTAGTCTTGAAAACGTGGTCGCCGGCGCAGTACAGCGTGGTTGGATCGTGCGGTGAGAACACTATCGGATAGTTCCACTGGAAGCGGTACTTCATCGCTTCGGCGCCGGAACCCATCGGATTGTCAGGCCAGGCAGTGATATTGCGAAGCTGGCCGGTGCGGTGATTGTGGCGGGTGAGCAGTCCGTCGTAAGAGCCTGCATAGACGATTTGCGAATCCTTGGGATCGGGAGCCAGCCAGCCGCTTTCGCCGCCGCCCACGTCATACCAATCGCGTACGCCGATGCTGCCGTCGTCGCTGCGCGTGGCAATTCGAACCGTGGAATTGTCCTGCTGCGCACCGTAGGCGTGATAAGGAAAATCATTGTCCAGCGCGACGCGGTAAAACTGCGCCGTGGGCTGCTGATCCTGCGTGGTCCACGTCCGGCCGCCGTTGGTGCTGACGTTCGCGCCGCCGTCATTCACCTCGACCATGCGATTCGAATCGTTGGGCGCGATCCACAGGTAGTGGTTGTCGCCATGCGGCGTGCGGATGGCGTTGTAGCTCTTGCCGGCGTCGTCGGACCGATAGAGTCCGGTGTTCAGGACATACACTGTGTCCGGCTTGAGCGGATCGGCGAAGATCCGTGAGTAATACCAGGCGCGCTGCCGCAGCCGGCGCTCTTCGTTGACCCGAGTCCAAGTGCGGCCGCTGTTGTCGGAACGAAACACGCCGCCGTCCTCGGCTTCAACGATGGCCCACACGCGCTCCGGATTGGCGGGCGAAACCGTCACGCCGATGCGTCCCAGGATTCCTTTGGGCATGCCGGGCGCGCGGCTTAGATCGGTCCAAGTCTCGCCGCCGTCCGTCGACTTGAACAGGCCGCTAGCGGGCCCGCCGCTTTCGAGATCCCAGGGCAGGCGATGCATGTCCCAGAACGCTGCATAGATCACATCCGGACTGGCGGGATCGAGAATGAGGTCCACGGCGCCTGCGTTCCGGCCGTTTGTGTAAACCTGCTTCCACGTTTTGCCTCCGTCCGTGGTACGGAAAACGCCGCGCTGATCGTTGGGCCCCCACAAATGCCCCAACGCCGCGACATAAACGATGTCGGGGTTCTTGGGATGAATGCGAACCGCGCCGATGTGATAGCTGTCCTCCAGTCCAACATGCTTCCACGTCTTACCGGCGTCAGTGGATTTGTACATGCCGTCGCCGTGCGAGGCGTTGCCGCGAATGTCAGGCTCGCCCATTCCGACGTACACAATGTTCGGATCCGATTCAGAGACGGCGATTGAGCCGACCGATCCGGTTTTGAATTGCCCGTCAGAAACCGGGGCCCAGTTGGCGCCGCCATCGCTGGTCTTCCAGACGCCGCCTCCCGTGGCTCCGAAATAGTACACGTTCGGTTGCGAGGTCACGCCCACCGCTGCGTCGGCACGGCCTCCGCGAAATGGGCCGATCTCCCGGTACTTGAGGTCCTTGAGCGAATTCAAGTCCGGCTGGGCAAACAGCGCGACGGCGGTGGCGAGAAGAACAATTATTGTTTTCATAGACAGCGTAGTGTTGCATCATAACATTTGCGCGAGTGCGATTTTGTCTGTTTTGCAGGCTGCCGAAAACTCCCGGAAACCGCTCCTTGCAGTCACGGCTCGGAATGGGTCGTGGACGCATTTACATTATCCCTTCGCCCGACAATGTCGCTTATGTCCGGACTCTTACCGAGCCGTGACCAAAGGGAGCGGTGGTCTAAAACAGACTTCAGCCAATGCAATCGCACCCAACACTCCGGCGCGCGCACCGAGTGCGGGCGGCACGATCTCAGGCGATTCGACATAGCCATTCAACAGGCCGGTTACTTCCGAGCGCACCATCTCAAACAGCTCCACATGCTGCATGATGCCACCGCCGAGAATGATCCGCATTGGAGAGAGGGAGCAGATCCAATTCGCGAGGCCCAGCGCCAGATAGTGCGCCTCCAGTTTCCAAGCCGGATGTCCCGCAGGCAGAAGATGTGGAGGCTGGCCCCAGCGCGCCTGGATGGCCGGCGCGGCCACCAAGCCTTCCAGGCAATCGCCGTGATAGGGACAGTTGCCGGCAAACGGGTCGCGCGCACGATCGTGTGGCACGCGGATGTGACCCATCTCGGGATGCATGCGGCCATGCAGCAGGCGCCCATTGCTCATTCCACCGCCGCCGACGCCGGTGCCCACGGTGACGTAGATAAAATCATCGAGACCTTGCGCGGCGCCCCAACGGTGCTCGGCCAGAGCGGCCGCGTTGACGTCGGTGTCGAAGGCCACCGCCACTCCCAGCGCCTGGCGAATCGCGCCCGCGAAGTCGAAGTTTCTCCAAGCCAACTTCGGCGTGGATGTGATGTATCCGAATGTCTTCGATTGCGGGTTTGGATCCACCGGCCCAAACGAGCCAATGCCGATGGCGCCGACAGGTGGACGCGAGCGGAAGTATTCCACCACTCGCACAATCGTCTCCTGAGGCGACGTAGTGGGAAACTCGGTGCAATCGAGATCGTTGGGCGCTGTTCCGACCGCGCAAACAAACTTAGTCCCACCCGCTTCGATCCCGCCCAGTTTCGCCATTCGTCTCAGTGTACGCTGAGGCGGTTCCAGGCACCTTGCCAGTACAATAAGAGCAGCGATGAGATTACGATATGCATTGATTCCCGTGCTGGCGTTTGCGGCCGTAGCCGTAGCCCGAGCCCAGCAACCACCGCCGCGAAAACCTCCCAGCCTGGCTCCCGCGACGCCGGCAACTCCCGGAACTCAGGCAGCTCCAGAGGCAACCGTTTCTCCAGATACCGTGGTTCTCACCATCGGCACTGAGAAGATGACCCGCGCTCAGTTCGAGGAGCTGTTGTCCGCGCTGGCATCCAATGGACGACCCGCTACCACGCCTGCCGCAAAGCGCCAGGTGGCCCAACAACTCAGCGAGTTGTTATCATTGGCCCAGGAAGCGCGTAAGAGAAAACTCGATCAGACTCCGGCGGCCAAAGAGCTGATCCAGATCCAGGCCGACCAGGTTCTGGCCGGTCTGCTTTCGCGTCAAATCTCGCTCGAAGTCAAAGTGGATGAACCCGCGCTGCGTGCTTATTACGATTCCCACAAATCCCAGTACGAGCAGGTCAAAGCCAGTCACATCCTGATTCGCTTTAAAGGATCGCAAGCCACGCTCAAACCGGATCAGAAGGATCTGACCGACGAGGAAGCTCTCGCGAAGGCTCAGGACATCCGCAAGCGACTGTTGGCGGGAGCGGACTTTGCCACCTTGGCCAAAGCGGAATCGGATGATCCCGGTTCGGCGGCAGCCGGCGGCTCGCTGGGCAGTTTCCCACGCGGCCAGATGGTGGCTCAGTTCGATCAAGCCGTGTTCAGCCTGCCGTCCGGTCAACTGAGCGAGCCAATCAAGACTCCGTTCGGCTACCACATCATCAAGGTTGACGAGCGCGGAAGCCGCAGTTTCGAAGAAACCCGGCCGGAGATCGAAAAACAACTAAGGCCGCAACTGACTCGCGAGACGATCGAGCGCCTGCAGAAGCAGACCCCGGTAAACATGGACGAAAGCTATTTCGGGAAGTGATGATCGCTCCCTTTGGTCACGGCTCTGTTAGCGGCAGTAATCCGTCGTTAGCGCATTCGTTCCACCCAATTTAGGAAACGGGCTAATTCGCTTCGATGTACCCACACAAACCGCCAGAAATCCCCGAAGCTAATCTCGTCAGCGGGAATTCCCCAATAAGTTTCCATCCGCCAGCGCAAGTATGGACTCCGCCACGGCCGCAGGCGATAGCCCCGGCTAGCGCGCCACAGAAAGAGCAGCATCAGTGCGTCTGGCTTACGGCTTTCTTACCGGCAGAGTCGGTCGCGTAGTAGCCCGTGCGAGTCCGCACCGTCGGCCGTCCTGGACCGTTCACTGTAACTTTGATCTGACGGAAGCTGCCGTCCATGGCCTGCACAGTAGGCGAATAGGCGATGGTGTACTGGTTGCGAAGCTCGTGCGCCACTTGCAATGCGATCTGATCGACCTCGGCCAGGCTCTTGGGGTAAAAAGACAGACCGCCCGATTCGTGCGTCAACGAGTCCAGCGCGCGTTTGGCGAGTTTCGCTTCCCGATGCTCTTCCTCGCTCAGCACACCGATGGCGTAGATAGCCACTTCGGCCTGCCGGGCTCGATCCACCAGTCTCTCCAAGCTGAGCGAGCTGGCGTTGTCGTTGCCATCCGTCACCACCAGGATCACTTTCTTCTGACGTTTGGCTTCCTTCTTGAGGTAGTCGATAGACATGCTGATCGCATCCCGCATCGCGGTTCCGCCGCGAGCGTCGAGCTTGGTCAAGCCGTCTTCCATCAACTTAATATCGTTGGTGAACGGCACATCCAGCCACGCATCGTCGTTGAAATTCACGATGCAGACTTCGTCCTGCTTGTTGGATGCTTTCACCAGATCGATGGAAGCCATCTCCACCTTCTGGCGCTTCTCCCGCATGCTGCCGCTGTTATCGATGATTAGCCCCAACGAGACCGGAACATCCTCGCGCTTGAAAAGCTTAATGGGCTGTTCTATGCCGTTTTCGAAGACCTTGAAAGCCTTTTGCTGCAGATCGGTGACCAGCTTGCCACTTCTGTCGGAGACGCTGATGGGCAGCACGACCAGCCGGGTATCAGATGTAAAAATAGGATCGCCGCTCGGAGGCGGTTGGGCGCTTTGAGCGAAGAGAATCGAAGACACTAGAACAAAACTACTGAGCAGGCGCATAGTACCCGAGGCGGAAAAAAGCTTTGAGAGGCGGAAGGCCGCGAGGCTGAACCAGCTTCACATTCACGTGACGATACTTGCCATCGCGCGTCGCGTTCTTGGGCGTGTAGTAGAGGACGTATTGATTGCGCAGCTCGATTCCGATCTTGGCGGCGATGTCGGTAAGTTCATTCAGATTTTCGACATTGTAGGCCCGCCCGCCGGTCAACTCCGCGACCTCTTGCAGCAGGCCCGGGCCGGACAGCTCTTCGGGCGTCCGCCCGCGCGATCCCGCATTCTCGTAAATGCCGATGCCAAAAATCTGCACGTCGGCCTCGCGCACGGCGTTCTTGATCTCGCTTTCGGTGTAGCGGCTGTTGTTGTCGCCGCCGTCGGAAATAATCAGAACCGCCTTGCGGGGATTGCGGGCCTTCTTCATATGATTCATGGCCATGTAGACGCCATCCAGCAACGCGGTCTTGCCCTTCGACTGGGCGAACGTCAACTTGTTCTGAATCTCTTCGGTGTCCGGCGTAAATCCGGCAATCAATTGGGGCCGGTCATTGAATTCGATTAGAAAAAACTCGTCTTCCGGATTGGCCGTCTTGAAGAATTCCGCCGCGGCCTGGCGCGACTTCTGCAGCTTCGGGCCCATGCTGCCGCTGGTGTCGAATACCAACCCGATCGACAGCGGCGCGTCCTCGCTTGAAAACTGCAGGACGGACTGTTCCACCTTGTCTTCGAACAAACGGAAATGCTCTTTCTCCAGTCCTGTGACAAACCGGTTCAAAGGATCCGTCACCGTCACGTTGATTTGAACCAGCGTCGTGTCCACGCGAATGTTGGCTGGACGCCGTTGCAGTTCTGAGTTCTTGGTGTCCTTGTCATTGGTGGGCTTAACGCGGGGTGTGATCGAGACTTTGTCGTCATCAGGCCCGGCCTGCAGCGGCGCGAATGCGAGCGAACAAACGACTGGAATGAGAGAAAAAAGGAAACCGAAACTGCGGACGCTCGCTGAAGTCTGCGCCACCGGCTTACTCGCTCAGGTTCGACCGACTTCAGTATAACACTCGAATTGCGCCCCGGTTATGACATTCTTAACTCGAACCGCGTGCCCGCCTCGGTCGCCAGGCCCGATGAATTTGCATCCCGCTCCGGAAAAAAATTCAGTACGCACCTTACATCTTCATCCCTAAGGTCCCAAGAAAACAAAGATCTTCTGGGATGGAAACGAACTTGCTCCATCGCCTCGTCTAAGGAGCGAGGTGTAGAAATGCGACACCTGAGCCTGGTAGTTTTGTTTGCCGCCGGTGCGCTGATTGCACAGGATAACGCCCCTGCCGATCAACCTATTTTTCGTGTGACCGTAGTGGAGCGTAGTACCAACGCTGTCAGCTATCGACACCGCAGCGGATGGACCAAAGTCGACTTGCATGGCACTCCGCTCGCGCCCGATTCGAACGGACACGCCGACGTCAACAGCCGTCCGGGCTACATCGAAGTCAAAACCGAGATGCACAAGCTCATGCCCGC
>JBGPSX010000042.1:0-13915 GCA_041490325.1 Bryobacteraceae bacterium
TCCGTCTATCGGGTACTGCGCATGCCTGAGGCGAGAGCTTTCAGGAGAGCCGGACGCGGGAAATCTGCATCTCCGGTTCGACGAGGGGAGAGCTGGTCGTGTCCTACATCGCCTTCTCTCCTACTCTACCGGCTCGGCTAGCGATTATACCCGCTGGCCGAGCCGTGACCAAAGGGAGCGGTTTCCAACTAGTGATCGGGCGCCTTCAGTTCTTACGTAGCAATTCCGCAAGTTGCTGAACGTTGCGCGCGAGGTCGTAATGCTCGAGAACTCGCTGGCGCGCTGACGTTCCGAGACGCGCCCGCAGAGCGGAATCATCCAGTAAGCGTGCGATTGCTATGGCTAACTCTCCGTCGCTCGACGGACGTACCAGCAAGCCATCCACTTCCTGACGGATCAACTCGGGGATGCCGGTGATCAAAGTTGCCACGCAGGCAATCTCCATCGCCATCGCTTCCATCAGGACTACCGGGATGCCCTCGGCGAAACTCGCGAGAGCGAAAATGTCGGTTTGGTCGTACAATGCGCGAACGCGATCGGCATTCAGGCGGCCTTCCACAATCACGTGCCCTTCGAGTCCTCGCCGGACGATTTCCTGCTCGATACTCTCCCGATCCGGACCATCGCCCACCAAGCGGAGACGCACGCTGCGGCCCTGCTTCAGCAATCGGTCCATGGCGGCGATCAACACGCGCTGCCCTTTTACCGGAGCGAGCCGGCCGACGCACAGAATTTCGAACGGCGCGGGATTGTAGCGGAAGGGCCGAGGCGAATACGCTACCGGATCTACGCCGAGCCGCACAACGTGCAGCTTGTCCCATTGACTCGACTCGGAAAACCGCATGAGCTGGCCGCGCCCGTAGTCGCTGATCGCGACCAGCATGTCGAACGCGGCTATTTTCTGGCGTAGATAAAACCCGGCTGGATCCTGAAACTCGTCGGGTCCGTGAATGGTAGCCGACATCTGCATTGGCAAGATGCGCCGCGCGAGCAGGCCGACCGTCGAACTGAAATGAATATGGACGTGCTCGATGCGATGACGCCGCATCCAATCGGCGAAGACTGCGGCTTCGACGAGATAGAAAATGTTTGATAGTGCCGGCCTTGGATTCAGCTTCGCCAGGCGCACCGCGTATGCAAGCGCGCTGGCGTAGGCGATCGGTCGCGAAAACAGGATGCGTAGATTTGCCGCTAACGCGCCCGCGAGCCCAACCGGCTTGATGTAAAAAGCCGCTCGCTGTTCTTCCTGCTCCTCCGGCGTAAGAGCTTCGTAAGGCCGATCCGCCGCGCGAACCGATGCCACGCGAATATCGAATCCTATACGTCGAAGCTCCCGAATCTCGCGCAGGATGAAGGTGTGGTTCACGGCCGGATACTGGCTTACCAGGTACGCGACCGGCATCGGCGCTATTCGCACCGCAGCGACAGCATCGGATCGATTCGCGCGGCGCGGCGAGCCGGGATGTAGCTTGCCAGCAGCGCGATCGTGGTCAACACCATTGGAATCGCGACGAACGTGACTGGATCTGTCGCCGTGATGCCGAAGATCAGACTTTGCATCAGGCGGGTGAGCGCCAAGGCCCCACCCAAACCGAGAGCGACGCCGAGCAATGCGAGCAGCATGCCTCGCCGTACCACCAGGCCCAGGATGCCGCGCTGCGTCGCGCCGAGCGCCATCCGGATTCCGATTTCGCGCACGCCCTGGTTCACCAGGTACGCCATGACGCCGTAGATACCGATGGTGGCGAGCGCCAATGCGAGCACGGCGAACCCTGCCAGCATCAACATCAGGAAGCGCTGGCGAGCCAGCGATGCGCCCACGATGTCCTGCATAGTTCGAACCTGGTAGATCGGCAGATCCGGATCCAGCTCGTGAATCTCCTTCTTGACGGCTGCCGTGAGCGCCGCCGCCGCACTGCTGCTCTTGACCACAACGTTCATTTCTCGAACGGGCGCCTGAGCGTGTGGACGGTAGTAGGCGATGCGCGAGTCGGCATCCAGCGTGTACTGCTTCACTCGTCCGGCCACGCCAACCACCGTCATCCAGGGCGCTTTGGAATCCAGCCCGCCCGAATGGATGCGCTTGCCGATAGGATCTTCGCGCGGCCACAATTGCTCGGCCATATATTCGTCCACGATCACGACGCGCGGGCTCGCAGCGTCGTCGTGTTCGTTGAAGAAACGTCCGCGCCGCAGCGGAATTTCCATGGATTGAAAATAATTCCAAGCGGCAATGCGTACGTCGGCATTGAGAAATTTCTCGCCGGCCGGAGGAACGCGGCCTTCCACGGTGATCGGTCCCCAAGCGAATAACTGGCTGAGAGGCAGCGTCGATACGCCGCCGGCCAGAGTTACTCCGGGCAGCCGCTCCAACCGGTCCCAAAGCTGCCGATAGGTCTGCAACACTGCCGGCGCGTTGTTGTATTTGCGCCCGCTCATGGTCAGATCGAATGTCAGCACGTTGCTGGGATTGAAACCGGGAGCGACGTCGGAGAGACGGGCGAAGCTGCGGATCATCAATCCCGCGCCGACCAGCAAGACCACCGCCAGAGCAAGCTCAGAGACCACCAGCAGGCGGCGCAGTTTGTTGCCGCGTCCCCACACCGCGCCCGCGCCGGCCGATCCACGGCTCGAGTCATTGAGGTTCCGGCACAGATCCAGCCTCGAGGCGCGCAGCGCTGGAGCGAGGCCGAAAAAGATCCCGGAAAGCAGTGACAGCAACAGAGAGAACAACAGGACCTCGCCGTTGATGGCGATGTCGTGCAACCGCGGAATGCTCTTGGGCCTGAGGGCATGGATCCACTGGATGCTCCAGACAGAAAACAGAACGCCGAGCGCGCCTCCACCGGCAGCCAGCAGCAGGCTCTCGGTCAGCAATTGCCGGACAATGCGCGCTCGTCCTGCACCTAGTGCGGCGCGAACGGCCATTTCCCGCTGCCGCGCCAGCGCCCTCGAAAGAAGGAGATTGGCAACGTTGGCGCAGGCGATCAACAGCACGAATCCCACCGACCCAACCAAGATGACCAGAGAGCGGCGAACATTCCCCACCACCTGCTCCAACAAAGGCACAATGCCGAACGTCAGTCCGCCGTTGGGCGGATACACGGCCGGGTAGTCTTGGCGCAGCCGCGCCGTAATTGCATCCATCTCGGCTTGCGCCTGGCGGACTGAGACGCCGCGCTTCAGTTTACCGATGATGTTGTAGTCTTCGTGCGTGCGGATCTGCGACGAGTCAGCGGCCAGCGGCAGTGGAACAAAAATCTCACCGTCTTCGGCGGCGCCCAGCGTCGGCAGCACCTCCTGCGGCAGCGAAAACGCCTGCGGAAGGACGCCGACCACTTGATAACTCTGCCCATTCAGAACGATCGACTTGCCGACCACCCCGGGATCTGCCCCGTACCGGCGCGACCACATCCCGTAGCTGAGCACCGCCGTCGGAGCGGATCCCGCCCGGTCCTCTTCCGGCGCGAAAAGCCGGCCCAGAGCCGCGCGTACGCCCAACATGGGAAGCAGATTCGACGATACGCGGATGGTTCCAACTCGTTCCGGCTCGCCGTATCCAGTGAGATTGTAATTCCCGCCAATGGCGATCGCGACCTGCTCGAAACCGCGATGCCCGTTCTTGATGTCGAAGTACTGCGCAGTCGAAAACCAATCTTCAGCGATGTTCAGCCCGGGCGAGCGATTCCATAGGATCACCAGGCGGTCGGCATTCTGGTAGGGAAGCGGATGCAGCAATAGCGCGCTCGCGACGCTGAAAATTGAAGTGTTGGCGCCGATGCCGATCCCGAGCGAGAGCAGGGCAGTGGCCGCGAACCCCGGGTTTTTCGCGAACGCGCGCGCGGCATAGCGAAGGTCCTGTAGCAGCGTGTTCATCTCGCGACTCAATACAGCGACATTTGGCGATTTGCTTCGCGCGTCCTCGGCTTTTTGCGGTCGTCGAAGACGCTTCGCCCGCCGAGCGACTGCGAAATGGCATGTTCGTGCGCCATGACGGTGGCGAAATCGACACTGGGCTCGTGACGTTTCTCGATCGTCTGCACGAACCGATCCAGCCGCTTCAGCCCGTCCGTCCTGTCGCCGTCGCCTACTTTTGCCGTTTCGAGGCCGCGCCGCAACACCGCCAGCGACTCATCATAAGTTTTCAACGGAACCGGAAACGGGTGGCCGTCCTTACCGCCCAAGGCAAACGAAAACCTCGCCGGATCCGAGAACCTGCTGGGCGCCCCATGCACCACTTCCGCGATGAGCGCCAGCGATTGCAGCGTGCGCGGCCCAAGATTCTCCAGCAAGAGCAGCGAAGCGAAGTCGCGGAAGTCTCGCTCGTAGGCCACCGCCAAGACGGCGCCCAATCGTTTCAGATCGACATTCGCGGCTCGCACATCGTGATGCCGCGGCATGGACAGCTTGGGAAAATCGCGCAAGGTAATGTCAGGCTTCTCTCGAACGATCTGGAGCATCGCGTCTTGCGCGGGCTTCGCGTGCGCGTCCACCAGGTTCATGATCGTGCCCTGATGCTCGCCGACGATTCCGCTATGCGGCTCGGCGGTGAAATCGCGAACCGATGCCGAGTGCCAGTGATACCGTCGCGCGGTTCCGCTGGTTTCGTTCATGCCTTGTTGAACCACCGCCCACTCGCCTGTCGTGGTCACAATAAACGTGTGCAGATAGAGCTGGAAGCCGTCGGCGATCGCATTGTTGTCGATCTTGGCCGTGAGCCGGCTGGCACGTACCAGCGAGTCGCCTGGCAAACTCGCCGCCAACGCGTAACAACGCAGTTCGTCCGGAGTCTTCCGGGAATGTCTCCCGCGACCGCCACAGACGGAGATTCCCAATTCGTGCGCCCGCGGGTTCAACCCACGCTTGAGCGCGCCCAGCACGGACGTCGTGATGCCGGAAGAATGCCAGTCCATCCCCATCACGCAGCCCAGCGCCTGAAACCAGAATGGATCGCTCAACCGCGACAACAGTCCGCCGGCGCCATGCTGCAGCACGACATGTTCGGCGATGGCCGTGCCCAGTCTGGTCATGCGTGCAGCCAGCCATTCTGGAACGCGTCCGCTGTGGAGAGGTAAGTCGGCGAATCCGGACCGTTTCACGAGTATTCGTATTTTAACGTACGGGAAGAATCGTGATGCTCGGAATGGAGCATTCGCCAGCGCTCGCGCTACAAGCACGGGGCGTCAGGTCCTTGTTCAGGCAAATACGCAATTCCTTCAGCTCGTTGTCGGGATAACAGGAGACGCGAAAAGACGTCAACGGAAAACTCGGATTCGCCACAGCGAGCTTGGATTCAATCTGACTCGAAGTCAGATGCGCCTGCTGCTGCGGTTGATCCAAGTCGCTCGGGATCTTCACCGAATCCCGCGCCTTGCTAAGCAGAGTGAAGTATTCCGCCGGCTTCAGCCCGCTGCAGGTCCCATGCGAGGTCCATTCATGCTGAATCAGTTTCTCGGTTGGAATATACTTCAGCGCGGCCGTAACAACCGGTTGCGGCAGCGAGGTTGGTCCAGCGCAGTTTTCCGGGCCTCTGGAACTCTCGCCCTGCGGCCACAGGCCATGCACGACGAACCCCACGCGCCGTCCCACGCCGCACTCGCGGGAATCCTTGTCGCCTTGAGGCTGATCGCAAAAGTCGGGCGCAAACGATAGAGAGAGTAGATAGTACGCGAAATTGCCCGGCGCCGGCTTGTGTTTCTTCTTTTTCGATTTTGCGTCGGCCGCGCCAACCATCAGGCACGCAACGACAATCGCGAAAATAGTCGTGCGCGAAATCCGGTTGTCAAGAAACATGATTAGCGATATATTAGCGCAGAAATTTCGGAAACCGCTCATGGAGCTTCTGTTGATCTCTGATTCCAGGCGTCTTTCGAGATCGATCTGGGGTTCTCCCCAGGGCAGTGCGGTCCTGTGCTCTAATGAGGCGGGGTATTTGTTGTGGCCTCCCCGTCATTAAGTCGTGTCTCAAGACCAGCAGCGTACCTGTGGACGTTTCCCGAATGCCCGGTCCGCATCCACCTGAGCTTTCAGCTCATCGAGCGGTTGCGTGCCGACATCCTGCCGACTGTTCCCTTGGGCCGGGAAATAGGCGGGCTGTTGATTGGAAACCAGGCGCCCAACGGCGACATTGAAATATTTGACTCCGTGCCCTTGATGGCAGAAGCGCCGGCCGCAGCGCAGCATTTTGTGATTCGCGCCGAATCCATATCTCAAGCCATTCAAACCTGCGCGGTCACGCAACGCCGCGTAGTAGGGTTCTATCGGTCCCATCTGGATCAGCGCGTCCATCTACGTCCGGAAGACCTCGTCTCCATCCACGCGTGGTTCAAAGATCCAGTCAATGTGTTTCTGGTAATCAGGCCACATGATGGGCGGGCATCCGCCGGGTTTTTCTTTTGGCAAGACGGCAAGGTGTTCGCCGACTATAGCCTGACCTTTCCCTTTTCGGCTTCCGAACTGAAGTCCCGCGCCTGGTCGACGTTGGTGGGCGGCGCACCCCGGCCAAGTTTGGCAACCAGCTTGTTCTCGCGCGCCAGGCAGATCCTGCAAGAGACCAGCACCGGCGTCAAATTCGCGCTGGCGGTTGGCCTGTTGGTAATTCTGGGAATTATCGGTTTCTTCAGCCAGCGCGACTCCATCGAGGGCGCGTTACGCAATCGCCAGTTCTCAACAGATGCGTCGCACCCGCTCGGGCTACGCGTGGCTAGGGACGGACTCAATCTCTTGGTAGGCTGGGATCGATCCGTGCCGGAAATCGTGAATGCCAGGGATGCGAACCTGCTGATCTGGGACGGGTCCAGCCAGCCACTTTTTGTATCGCTAACACCGGCTCAACTGCGCAGCGGGAGCGTCTCCTATGCCTCGGGCAGCGACAAGGTCACGTTTCGCCTGGATGTGATCGGGATGTCGGGGAATGCGAAAACCGAGTCCATTCTTTCGATCTCCCGCTCCCCTTATGCGAGCCCATCTACCGTAGATCCAAGTAGGCCTCCCGTCGACCTGGCGCGGGAACCCAGCGTCAGTTTTCCTTCCAGGGCCCCGGTTCCCGTCCGCGATCCGATCCCCACTTCAGTTCGTGAACCGATCCCTTACTCGAGTGTGCGACCCGCAACGCCCGCGGATCTGGCCGACAGCAGGTCAGTGCAGGCCGCCGCAGAACGACCCAAGACCGCGTACCGGACGTTCGTGCCGGCTGGCGCCCCTTCCAGCACGCTGGCTCCTCGATTGGCCGAGCTTTCGGAACCTCCTAACCTGCCGGGAGGTGAAGCAATCGCCCCGACATTCCATGTCAACAGCGGAGCGCCTCCGCCTCCGCCTCCCGTGGCCAAGAGTGAGCCTGACTTGCGACCGCCAACTCCGACAGCCTCGGCTTCGAACCTGCCGCAAGCAAACCTGGCCCAGACAAATCCTGCGCCAACCAGTCCGGCCAGAACTCAGCCGGCGCCACCGCCATCGCCTAAGGCATTCAGTTCGAGCGAGGGCGCCGAAGCCGTCCGGGCGATACAACCGAGCTTGTCATCGGCTGTACGGCTGATGATCAAGAGCGATAACGTGGTGGAAGTCCAAGTTCGGATTGACGAGAACGGGAAAGTGGTGGCAGCCAAGCCGATCTCGGCCAAGGGAGCGGTCGCCGGATTCCTGGCGCGTTCGGCTGTCGAAGCCGCCATGGGTTGGCAATTCAGGCCGGCGAAACTCAACGGCAAAGCTATTGCCAGTGAGAAAACTTTGCAGTTCCTGTTCCGTCCGCCGAATCGCTAGAGCTGCGCGTTAGTACGGCCAGGCCGGTTTGCTGAATAGACCACCATCCACCCACAAAGTTTGCCCTGTCACAAACCCGCTTGCCTCGCCGGCAAAGAAGACCACCACCTTTGCGACATCCAGCGGTGTACCTATGCGACCCATGGGAGTAAGGCTAGCCCATTTTTTTGAGTAGTCACCCAGCTCCTTCTGAGTGCGCTCGGTCTCAATCGCGCCCGGCGCCACGCAATTCACCGTAATCCCGTACGGCGCAAGCTCCACTGCCGCGACCTTAGTGAACATTTCTATCGCGCCGCGACTGGCCGTGTAATCCACCAGATTCGGGAAAGCGATCTTGTTACAACCCGAGCCAAGGTTGACGATGCGCCCTGCTCCGGTTTCCTTCATGTGGCGCGCGGCGCGTTGCGTACAGAGGAAACAGCCCTTCAAGTTGGTGGCGATCACGCGGTCCCAGTCGCCTTCCTTGAGATCGAGAAGGGTTGACCAGGTCTGGATTCCGGCATTGTTCACTAGAATATCCAGGCGCGGAAAGGTTTTGAGGATCACGTCGAACATACCGTCGACTGCGGACGCCGAGCCCACATCGGCGGGTACCACCACGCTCCGGCGGCCCATGCCACGAATCTCCGCAGCGGTAACTTCGGCGCCGGTGTCGTCGCGATAGTCATTGATGGCGATATCGCAGCCGTTGCGCGCCAACTCGAGCGCGATGCCTTTCCCGATACCCTTCGCGGCGCCAGTGATGAGAGCGGTCTTGCCGGCTAGCAGCATGGGGATATTCTAGCTGGGATCAGGTTTACCTCCGCCCAGCACGGGAGCCAGCGGAATCCGAAGTGTCCAATTCCTCGTGCGATAGAATGCAATAGAGGCTGTAAGCGATAAGTGCAAGGACAAGCACCGTGAAACCGACTGACATCATCGTCATAGATCAGGATATCCTCGGAGGGACTCCGGTCTTCCGAGGCACGCGGGTTCCGTTTCAGGCGTTATTAGACTACCTGGAAGGCGGGCAGACTCTTGGCGAGTTTCTAGACGATTTCCCGACTGTAACAAAGGACGCGGCGGTTGAAGCGCTCGAACTGGCGAAATCGCTCCTTGTCGGCCAGTTGGGATGAAGTCCTGCTGGACGAGTGTATCCCTCGCAAGCCTAGAAACGCCCTCTCCGACCATGAATGCCGAACCGTGCCCGAAGCGGGCCTAGCCGGCCAGAAGAATGGAATCCTGCTCTCCCTTGCGGAAGACGCCGGCTTTGATCTCTTTATTACGATGGATAAGGGCCTCCAGTATCAGCAACATTTGGCCGGCCGCACTATCGCGATTCTGATTGTCCGCGCCAGATCGAACCGCCTGGATGACCTGTTGCCGCACCTAAGAAGCGTGCCGATTGATCATGAGCTTGATCCAGCCTGGCGAGGTAAGACGGGTTGGCGAATAAAGACCACGGCGCGATAGATCCTTCCTCACGCCGAACTATTTACCGACGCCTGAGTTGCCGCCGATCAAATAACACTTGCCCTTGACGCCAAATCGAAGGACACTGAAACTGAACTCTTATTTCCGGAGGTAACCAGGAATTGAAATTAGGTGAAGCTGTCGCTTGGGAACCAACCGAACGGTGGACCACCGCGGATGCAGGCGAACTGTACGACGTGGCCAGTTGGGGCAAAGGCTACTTCTCAGTCGGATCCAATGGACACCTGTGGGTGCATCCCAACAAGGAGGCGGCACGCCGCATCGACCTGCGCGAGCTGGTTGAGAAGCTGGAGCTGCGCGGGATCTCTCTGCCCATCCTGATCCGCTTCGCCGAAATCCTGAAGCACCGCCTGGGCGAGTTGCATCAGTCTTTCCAAAACTCGATCGCCGAGCATGGCTACAAAGGTGGGTACTGCTGCGTTTATCCGATCAAGGTCAATCAGCAGCGCCAGGTGGTGGAAGAAGTCTTCAAATACGGCCGGCCCTATCATTTCGGATTGGAAGCCGGATCGAAGCCCGAGTTGCTTGCCGTTCTGGCCATGGCCGACAACGAGACGCCCATCATCTGCAACGGCTTTAAAGACGACGAATACATCGAGATGGTGATGCTGGCGAAAAAGATCGGCCGGCAGATCATTCCGGTGGTGGAGAAATATACTGAACTGGATCTGATTGTGAAACACTCGCAGCGCGTCGGAGTCCGGCCCGTAATCGGGTTGCGGCTCAAGCTTGCGAGCAAAGGCTCGGGACGCTGGAAATCATCCGGAGGCTACCGGTCAAAATTCGGCCTGACCGTCAGTGAAGCGCTGCAGGCGCTCGAGCAAATGAAATCCGTCGGGATGGAAGACTGCATCGAGCTGCTGCATTTCCACCTCGGCAGCCAAATCACCAACATCCGGCAGATCAAGGCCGCGGTGATCGAAGGCGCGCGGATTTACGTTGAGCTCAAACGCGCCGGCGCCGGTCTGAAGTATCTGGATGTCGGCGGCGGCCTGGGCATCGATTACGACGGTTCGCAAACCGATTTCGAATCGAGCGTCAATTACACGCTGCAAGAGTATTCCAATGACGTCGTGTATCACATTCAGAACGTCTGCGATGAAGCCGAGGTTGCGCATCCGATCATCGTGTCGGAAAGCGGCCGCGCCATCGCGGCGTACCACAGCGTGCTGGTGTTCAACGTCCTGGGCGTGAGCGGGTTCGGCGAGGATTCGTTCGATCCAGTGCCTGAGGACGCGGAGCAGCCGGTGGTCGACTTGCATCAGACCTATCGATCGCTCAGCTCCAAGAACCTGCTGGAAAGTTTTCACGACGCACAGCAAGCGCTCGACTCGGCGCTGAATCTCTTCAGCCTGGGCTATCTGCCGCTGGTGCAGCGCAGCCAGGCAGAACGGCTCTACTGGACCATTTGCCGCCGCATTCATCGCTTAGCCAAAGAACTGGATTATTTTCCCGAAGAGCTGGAAGTTCTGGACGGCATGTTGTCGGACACCTACTTCTGCAATTTCTCGCTGTTCCAGAGCATCCCCGATAGTTGGGCGGTGAAGCAGCTCTTCCCCATCATGCCGATTCATCGGTTGAACGAGCCGCCCTCGCGCAGCGCCGTGCTAGGGGACATTTCGTGCGATTCCGACGGCAAGATCGATCAGTTCATCGACCGGCGCGACGTAAAGAAAACACTTCAGCTCCACCCCTTCAATGGCGCGCCGTACATTCTCGGAGCTTTTCTGGTGGGCGCCTACCAGGAGATCCTGGGTGACTTGCACAATCTGTTCGGCGATACAAACGCCGTCCACGTGAGCCTGGGAGAAAATGGCGACGTCATTCTCGACACCGTCATCCAAGGCGACACCGTCCGCGAAGTGCTGGACTACGTCCAGTTCAGCGCCAAGACTCTGCTTGAGGAATTCAGGCGGGACGTCGAAACGGCGCTGCGCGAGGGCAAGATCGGATACGAGGAGTCCGGCCGCTTGCTGCGGTTCTACGAGGACGGCCTGAACGGATACACGTACCTGGAGCAATAGTTGCCCGGCCGCAGTCGGCAGAAGGCAGCTTTGCCGCCAGACAATCTCCGCGTCATTCTAGTTTCGCCCCGGAACCCGTTGAACATCGGCGCTGCCGCGCGCGCCCTGTCGAATTTTGGGTTTCGACATCTGCGGCTGGTCAATCCGTATCACGTTGCGTTTCGCGAGGCGCGGTCCGCGGTGCATGCCGACGATGTGCTGGCGGGCGCCGAAGAATTCAACACCATAGCGGACGCAATCGCGGATTGCAACCTCATTGTGGGGACAACATCGCTCGGTCATCGCGAACTGCAGCATCCTTTGCGGACCGTTGAATACGGCGGCCGGTTGATTCGCAAGCAGCTCTTGTCCGCGCGCGTGGCATTGTTGTTTGGATCTGAAAAATTCGGCCTCTCGAACGACGACTTGAGCTACTGCAATTGGCTGGTGCGGATTGGCACGCGCGGATCCATGAATCTCGGCCAGGCCGTCGCGATCTGTTTGTATGAGCTGACCCGCAAAACGTCAACCGCCAAGCCGGAGCCGCGAAAAGCCGCGAAGGCAGCGGATCTGGATCGGCTCACCGTGCTTCTGACGGACGTTCTGCAACGTTCGGGCTATCTGCACTCGAGCAGTGCGGAATCGAAAATCCGGCGGCTGGTGCGCCGGCTCGATCTTCCCGCGCACGACGCCGAGGTGTGGCTCGGCATGCTCCGGCAAATCGGATGGAAGCTCGGGCGCGAGAGCGAGTGATATCCTGAGTGGCGGGATCATCCACAGGCAAATGACCAAGATTCAACTGGAGTACGACTTGGTTCGTCCGCTGACGGATCAGGACGCAGCCGGCATAGCGGATGCGCATAGCTGGTATGGCATTCAGCGCGTGCAGGTGATGCCCTCGCTCGACAAAATATTCGTGGAATATGATGCCTCCCGGCTCTCTGAGAAAGATGTCGAGTCCGTACTACACCGCTTCCACCTGCCGATCAAACGGCGGTGGACTGTTCCATAAAACCGCTCCTTGCAGTCACGGCTCGGAATCAATGCTGTACCGCCGGACAAGTCCACTCAAAAGCCACTAGCAGAGCCGTGACCAAAGGGAGCGGTTTTCCGGTAATCGCTAAGCCCGCTGCGTGCTGCGGCGCTCCCAGCCCGGCTTGAACAGCGGAAGATGGTTCTCCTGCTGATACGGATGCTTGGCGATCTCTTCGATGTTGAGGTCGATGCCGAGGCCCGGCCGCGTGGGAATGTCGATATACCCGTTCTTCACCTCCACGCCGCCGATCACAATCTCTTTCTCCCACGGCTCGTTGAATTCGTCGAAGATCTCGTGGATGAAAAAGTTCGGCGCAGACGCATTAAGTTGCACGCAGGCCGCCGAGCACACCGGACCCTGTGCGCTATGAGGCGCAATGCGCCCATAATGGGCATCGATCATGTCGGCAATCTTGCGGGTCGCAAACAAGCCGCCTAAATTGAGCGGCTCCGGTTGCAGAATGCTGATGGCTTCGTGCTTCAGCAATTCTGCGAACTGCTGCTTGTTGGACAGGCTCTCTCCAGTGGCGATGGGAACCGGACTCCGCCGCGCCACTTCGATCATCGCCGCAATGTTTGTATGCGCTACAGGCTCCTCGAACCAGGCCGGCCGCATGGGCTCCAACTTGCGCGCTATTTCTACGGCGGTGGCGACATCGAAACGGCAATGTCCCTCTATGAGAATATCCACCGAGTTGCCGACTGAATCGCGCACCGCCCGAACGATATCGATGCTCAGATCGAAATCATCGCGCGAGAGCGTGCGCCAGGCGTTGCCGAAGGGATCGAACTTGAGGGCCGTATAACCGCGCGCGATGACAGTCTTCGCCTTCTCGGCGAAACTCTCCGGCGTCCGGGGTCCACGATACCAGCCGTTGGCGTACGCCCTCAGTTTTTCGTGACAGCGGCCGCCCCACAGGTTGTAAACCGGCTGGTTGGTGGCCTTGCCGATAATGTCGCAGCAGGCGATCTCGATCGCCGCCAGCGCGCACATCTGGATCTGCGCGCCTTCAGAATACACATCGCGAGTCAGCCGCTGTGACAGGATCTCGATCTGGAACGGGTCCATACCGATGACCAGCGCTGAAAGCTCGTGAATCGCCGTCTCCACCGTCTTGGCGAAGTAGTTGAGCGTGCCTTCGCCGACGCCGTAAATTCCCTCGTCCGTCCATACCTTGCTGAAAAGCCAGTTCTTCCAGGGATTCCCGGCGATAAACGTCTCGATTTTCGTGATGCGCATAGATCCACTAGTTATTATCAAGCAAGAGGACTCTCATCCTGCGATGTTTACAATTACAGCATGAGTGTCGTTCTTCGCCTGGCCTGCCTTGCGACCGTAGTTAGTGCTGGTGTCAGCGTCAGCTTGTTCGGACAGACGCTGTCCAACCAGTCGCTGACCGGCAAGTATTCTTTCCGTTACGTCGTGCTCAGTTCGGACGCCTCTCCGTCTCAGGCGCAAACGCTCTTCGGGTCCATGACTTTCGACGGCGCTGGCGGCTATACCTTCGCCGGCCAGACACTGAATGGTGTCAGCGAGCCAGCAGCCACGAGCGGTAACAGCGGAACTTACACAGTGCAGTCGGGCGGACAAGTTGTGCTCAGCGATCCTCTACGCAGCGGCGGAACCGTCAACGCCCGGCTCGGCA
>JBGPSX010000043.1:0-13894 GCA_041490325.1 Bryobacteraceae bacterium
GATAGCGACCATTCTGAAAGTCTCGTCCAAGACCGTGGAATTCCACAAAGGTCTGATCATGAAAAAGTTGGATCTCCACTCCGTAGCCGATCTAACGCGCTACGCGCTGGAGCACGGGATCGCCGGCTATGCGCGGCGTTCAGAACAATTCTGAATCTTGGATCAGGCGCTGTGCGCCTGACTCTCGGGGAGTGGTTGGGCGCGCGCCAGTTCCGCTTGCTGATGAATCCGCCGCGCGAGGCTCGTAAACTCATTCTGGGCAGCCTTGGCCTGCGTGGCGAGCTCGGTATGCGTTCCCAGGCGTGATTCCAACAAATGCGAAATTTCGGCTAGCTGGTAGCTGATGGCCGCAACTTGGCGGTCGAGAATCTCCAGTTCATTCCTGCTGAGAGGATTTTTCATAACAGCACTTTCTCGAAGACCCTACTAGTAACACGATTCGCAGAGATTTGTCTCCTAGGACTGTCCCCAGTTGTTGGTAGGGCAGGTTTTCAGCCCACTCCTGTGCTACCAGAGCGGATTTAAGTCCGCTGCTGGCTGAAAGCCTGCCCACGCCGCCACAGTTATGTGCGATTCAGCATTGACAGTCAGAAGGACACCGGGAGTTATCATGGTGCTTGGGTGATATGGTCCCTCCTGCGCCGGAAAGCCGGCTCCGTTCCCGTGTCTTCGCGATCATAACGATACTCGTGTCTTTGGCGTGCCTGGGTTGGGCCCTGCACGGCGTCAGTTGGACCGAGTTGGGTGAAGAAATTCGCGAGCTGGACTGGCGCTGGGTCGCGGTTGGCGCGATTGCCGACATCCTGGTGTACGTCGTGCAGGGATGGCGCTGGAGTCTGTTGCTTCAACCCGTTACCGCGCTGGCTTCGCCTTGGAGCTCGGTTCGGGCGATTTACGTGGGACTGTTTGCCAACGAGGTGCTGCCACTACGGGCCGGCGAAGTGATCCGATGCTTCTTGCAAGCCCGCTGGAGCGAGATTCCGATCTCGGTGACGCTGGCTTCAGCTCTGATCGAACGTATCTTCGACGGGATTCTGCTCATCGTGGGCCTATTCTTCTCGTTGCGCTTCATCCGGCACTTCCCGCTCACGCACGGTCAGTCTCGCGCCATCGGTCTGGTCGCTGACGGAAGCACTTTTCTCGCGATCATGATTCTGATAGGAGCCGCGCTGCTGGCGGTCGCAATGTATTGGCGCGAGCAGACTTTGGATGCGCTGCTGGACGCCCGCATGTTCGCTTGGGCGCACGTCTTCATCGAGGATCTGCATCGCATCGGTCACTCGCGTTTTCTGTATTACTCGGCCTTCGTGAGCATTCCGTATCTGCTGCTTCAGATCGTGCCCATCTACGCCATCATGCAAGCCTACGAATTGGAGGATGCTTCCTGGGCGCGCGCAGCGGCGCTGATGGTGCTGCTGCGGCTTGGCTCCGTGATTCCGCAGGCGCCGGGTAACGTCGGCATATTCCAGCTTTTGTCCACGCTGGGCCTGACGTTGTTTGGAGTACCGCAGGCCATGGCGCGCCGCTTTACACTGATTCTCTGGGGCATCGTGACCATCCCGCTGCTCATCGCCGGTTTCATCGCGCTGGTTGCTACCGGTGCGAAAATGGGACAGATTCATCGCGAGGCTCAGGCTGAGATGCGAGCTCGCCAGGATGAACTCTCGAAGACATAGATTTTCCACATAGAGGAAGGAGACTTCGGATGCAGAAACCCAAGTCTGAAGTATCGCGCCGCGGTTTTCTGGGCGGAACCGGCGCTGTCGCCGGAACGTTCGCCATTCTCGCTCCGCAGACCGTGCGGGGTTATCAAGCTAACTCGAAAGTTTCGGTCGGGCTGATCGGAACCGGAGGACGCGGCTCCTACGACGCCTCCATCGTCAACGCCGATCCGCGCGCGCGTGTAACCGCGCTGTGCGATCTTTACGACGACCGGCTGGAGGTCGGCGCCCAGAAGATCAAAGCTGTCGGCCCCAAAGTCTTCAAAGATTATGAGAAGCTGCTGGCGTCTCCCGACATCGATGCCGTGGTGATCGCTACTCCGCCGTTCGAGCATCCGCGCATGCTCGAAGCCGCGGTTCAGGCGGGCAAGCATGTGTACTGCGAAAAACCCGCCGGCGTGGACCTCGAAGGCATCCAGCGCGTGATCGCCACCGGCCGTAAGGCCGATCCGAAGAAGAACATCAGCTTCGGATTCCAGCAGCGCTACGGCCCGGTGTATCTCGAAGCCTACCAGCGCGTGAAAGACGGCCGCATTGGAACGCTGGCGAATGCGCGCGGATTCTGGATCGATAAAGACCCGTTCAAGCGCGTGGCTTACGCCGATCCAAAGGTCGAGAAGTTGCGCAACTGGTTTGCTTATCGCGACTACTCCGGCGACTTCATCGTCGAGCAGGATTGCCATAATCTCGACGTGCTGCACTGGTTCCTGGGCGCGCGGCCGATCCGCGTGGTCGGCATGGGCGGGCGCAAGGTCCGCACCGGCATGGAGATTCTCGATCACCTTTCGTTGTCGTACGAATTTCCCGGCGGTATGCATGTGAACTTCGAAGCCAACCAGATTTCGCCGGCCGGATTCCGGCGCGTGGGCGAGGAGTTTACCGGCACGACGGGATTGATCGAAACGTCGCGCGAACGCATGGTGCACCGCAAACCACCCAAGGAAGTCGAGACCATGGAATCGAAGCGCGACATAACCAACGACGCCATCGAATTGTTTCTCACGCGCGTGCTCTCTGGCGAAGTGGAGAACGTCGCCGAGCGGTCGGCCATCAGCACGCTCTTTGCGATCCTGGGCCGGACCGCCGTGTATCAGGGCCGCGAGGCCACTTGGAAAGGCGAATTCGGCGACATCGGCGCGTGAGCAGCAGCTTGCTTCGCGCCGGCATCATCTTGATAATGTTGCAGTGCGCCTGCAACCGGGCGCCCCAGCGCTATCGGCCGCCCGAGCAACAGGCGCCGCGCGGCGAAGTGAAAACAGTTCCTCCCGTCACCATGATTGAGATGTCGGCGCCCACCGCGCCCGCCCACTTCGTCAGTGACATCGATGGCGCCCTGTCGGCGGATAACTGGCGCTGGACCGGGAAGCGGCCAACGGTTCGGCAGTTGGTGGCCGAGAGGAATGGCAACAAGCTGGTGGCGGATCTGGCGGTTCCCGAAGGCGCTTTCCAACAGACCGGGCCAGTTACGATTTCGTTCTTCATCGGCGATCATCTGCTGGACCAGGTCCGTTACGAGAAGCCCGGTCAAAAGCACTTCGAGAAGCCCGTGCCGCCGGAGTGGCTCAGCGTCCACAACGATACTCTGATCGCTGCCGAGATCGACAAAGTGTATGTTGCTGAAAAAGACCAGACCCGGCTCGGCTTCATACTCGTGCGCATCGGATTCGAGCGCGAATGAAAGTGGTTTTCTGGGCGCTGTTCGGGGCCGCATTCACGGTCACGACGGCCACCGCGCTCGGCGCCGTCTTGCTCCGGATACTGGCGTTGCGGCTGTGCCGCATCGAAACGTGGCTGTTTTCTTTCCTCGCCGGATCGGCTGTATTGAGCGCCATCCTGTTCGTTCTGTGCGCGCTGAAACTGGCGTCGCGCGGTGTTTTTTGGGCGATTGGCGCGGCGGCAATTCTGGCCATGTTGCGAACGGTTCGCCAACCGGATCTGGACGGAAAACACCTGGCGCGGTTGCCGCGACTCTGGCGAATTGCTTTCGGCGCAGCCTTCGCAGTTTTCGCGGCCTGGTACTTCGTCGTCGCGCTGGCGCCTGAAATCAGCCCAGACGGATCGAATTATCATTTGTGGCTGGTCGGGGTTTATGAGCGCGCGCACGGCTTTGAACGAATCCCCGCCAGCCTGTTTGCGAATTTTCCGCAAGCGCTCGAGCTGCTGTTCCTATTCGCATTTCAGTTCGGTAAGCACTCTGCCGCGGCTTTGGTTCATCTTGCATTTCTGCTGGCGCTGCCGGTCTTGATTGTGTCTTATGGCCGCCGATTCGGACTCGTTCGCGCGGCCACCGCGGCCGCGTTATTCACCTTTGTGTGCCCGGCGGTGGGCTCCGATGGATCCAGCGCATATGTCGACGTCGCGCTCGCCAGCATCACGTTTGCCGTCTTCTATCTTCTTCAAATCTGGGACAGGGACCGCCAAACGCGGCTGCTTGTGCCAGTGGGCATCCTGGCCGGCTTCAGCTTTGGAGTGAAATACACGGGAATTATCGCGGTGCTGTACGCGCTCTGTTTCGTGACTTGGAAATTGTGGCGCGCGGGGCAGCCCATCTTTCGACCTGCGCTGCTGGTCACTGGGCTCGCGATGGCATTCGTCGCACCGTGGACTCTTAAGAACTGGTTGTGGGTTGGGAATCCGGTGTCGCCGATTGCCACGCGCTGGTTCCCAAATCCAAATGTGCATCTCTCCTTCGAGGAAGATCTCTCACGCTATATGCGGCGTCTGGACACGGGCCGCCTCGCGAACTTACCTCTCGAATTGACCCTTCGCGGCGGACTGACCGGCGGGATTCTCGGTCCGCTCTTCCTGCTCTCGCCCTTAGCGCTGCTGGCGCTTCGGCGGCGCGAAGGCCGGCGAGTGTTGCTGGCGGGAGCGATCTTCCTGATCCCCTACTTCGGCAACATCGAAACACGATTCCTGATTCCCGCCTTGCCGTTTCTCTCGCTCGCCATCGCGCTCGCAGTCGAAAGCAACGCTCCAATATTGCTGGCGCTCGTACTGGCGAGCGTCGTTACGTGCTGGCCGCCGGTTGTCAGTCGATATTGCGCTCCGGGACTCTGGCGGCTGGAGCAGTTTCCCCTCAGAGCGGCGCTGCGGATGATTCCCGAGGACGCATGGCTGGCGAAAAGCTCCACGTTGATTGCGATGGCGCAGGTTGTCGAGAAGACCGTGCCTTCCAATGCCAGAGTGTTTGCGCTGTCGGCGTCAGTGGCGCGCGCGTACACAAGCCGCGGCGTAGTGGTGCGGTGGGAATCGGCGTCAGGCGAAACAACGGGCGACATCGTCTGGGCGCCGCTTCAAGAAGCCTTCCGCGCTCTCCGATTCCTGGAGTTCCACTTTCCGCCGCGCGCGCTTCGAAAAATTCGTCTGGTGCAGACCGCCGCCACCAATGACTCCATTTGGAGCGTTTCGGAGTTACGCGTCTACGCGGGCGGGAGAGAACTTGAGCGCGCGCCCAATTGGTGGATTACTGCGCAACCAAATCCTTGGGAGGCTCAACTCGCTTTCGATAACAGCACGATCACTCGCTGGAGAAGTTGGCAGGCGGCGCGCCCGGGCATGTTCATCGAGATTGATTTCGCTGCTCCTACGAATGTGGATGCCGTGCGCGTGGAGCGCCCGGATGACGAACACGACATCCGCTATCGCGTGGATGGAATGGATAAAGACGGCAACTGGACCACGTTTTCGAGTGAGCTTGCCCAGCGCGTGGTTGCCATCGATCGAGGTCTCAGGCGCGAGGCGATGGCACAGGTGGTGCAGCGCGGCTTCCGCTATTTTCTCGTCGCCGCCGACAACGTTGGCGACGACGACTTCTATCGCAACGCCGAATTCTGGGGTCTAAAGCCGTTGGTCGAAATCGGAGATACCCGGCTATACCGTATCGACGTTCTGGAATGAGGTTGCGGAACGAATTTTTGAAACCGCTCCTTTTAGTCACGGCTCGGCTAGTGATTTCCACGGTTGGACGCGACGTACACATAACTACGCGCTGAGCCGTGACCAGAGGGAGCGGTCTTCAGGAGTTCATCATCCTTCTACGATTTTGGCGCTTGCAGCAATTGTTCGATCGCGTTCTCAAACTCCTTCCGATCCACAACTCCGACATGTACCCCAGCAACCCGCCCCTCCCGATCGATCAGAATCGTAGTAGGCAGCCCGTCCAAACCGCCGTAGAGTTGTGCGATCTGGTCGTTCCCCATCGCCACTCGATAGTTCACGTTGAACTTCGTTAGAAACGGTTTCACAACATCCCAGCCGTCTTCATCCATCGAAACACCCAGCACCGCGAAACCCTTGTCCTGCTTGTTGCGTTGGAAGTCGATGAACCACGGAATTTCCGCTTTGCACGGCACGCACCAAGTGGCCCAGAAATCCAGGACCACCACCTTGCCTCGGTAATCGGAAAGCCGCATCGTCCTGCCGTCGCTATCTCGCAGCGAGAAATCCGGCGCGAGTTGACGCGTACTGGTCACCTTCACCGGCGCGGTATAGACGCGCGCCACCTTGCCGAGACAATATTCGCACGCACGCTGCGCGGCCACTCTGCTCTGCGGAACGCCCAGCACCACTCCGGCAGCCACGGCGACGGTCCCAGCACGCCACGCCCAGGTATGCCAGCCGGAATGAGTCGCAGTCGAGGAATGCTGGATCCGGTGGAGTGCTTTACTCGAATCGGGCGCCCAATCCGCCGGTGGCGCAAGCGCCTCCAGTTGGCGGCCGGCCCAGAGGCCCGTATCGCTTTCATTATCGAGTGCCATATCGCTCTTCAAACTCCTTTCGGAAATTCTTCTGTGCTCTCGCCAGGATCGTTCCCACCGAGGCGAAGTTCAACTCCAGCGCCGCGCTGATTTCCTGATAGGAAGCGCCGTCGGCGCGCAACAACAGCAGCTCCGCTTCCCTGCTTTTGAGCCGCGCCAGAATAATCCGGACGCGGCGGCAATCTTGATCTTTCTCGATCAATTGCTCCGGGTTCGGCGCCGGCGGAGGCTTCGGCACAAGAGTTTCGTACCAGCTACGCCGGCCCTCCGCCCGCAGGCGGTCGAGAGCCATTCGCAACGCAGTGCGGGTGAGCCAACCTTCGAGATGGTCAAAATCCGCCGGCGGTTTGCGGTGCAATTTCCAGAAAACCTCGGCGGCCAATTCCTCGGCTTGGCCCTGATTGCCGACAACACGATAGATCAGCCGCGCAATGCGGGCGTAGTGCAGCCGAAACAACTCCTCGAACGAACCCGCCTCTTCCTCCCGCCCGAAAGAGCCGGCCAGAGCTTGTTCTCTCGGGCTCACACTACAATAACGACGCTCAGCCGGAAAATGTGACAGGACTTTCGTATCAACGCGATTCCTGTGCCATCGCCCGCCCGATGGCGATGATCGAAGTTGGGCGCCATGGCAGCGCCCGGTCGATGCGTCTCCACAGCCAAACCAGGTTGTCGAACAATTTCATTTGCGATCGTCCCAGGCTGGATCGTTGCAGCACCCGCGAGTTCACAAACCAGGCCGGCCGTGAAATGCGATTGAAGTTGAGGATCGTTTCCACCGCGAAGCCTGCTTCTTCCAGACGGCTCTGAAGCTGCTGCTTCGAATAGCGGCGATGATGTCCCAGCACGACGTCCAACTGGCCGAACAGGCTCTGACCTTCTGGAACAAGAATGATGGCGCAGCCATCCGGCTCGAGCGCGCTGTGAATATTTCGCAGACAACCCAAGTCATCTTCCAGATGCTCCAGCACGTTCAAGCAGATCACGGTGTCCATTGAGGCGCGAAACGGACGGAAATCCTCGGCGCGCGAGAGATCGCAGCGGGCGGTTTCGAGCTTGGGATGATGCCGCAGCCGGTTGCGCAGGCGGATCAAATGCTCATCGTCGATGTCGGTGGCCACGTATCGTTCGCGGCGCCGGTCCAGATGCTGGGTCAGGTTTCCCATGCCCGCCCCGATTTCCAGAACGCGCCGGCCGACAAATGGCCGTATCGTGTCAGCCATCCATCGATTGAACCGGTGAGCGACCGAGAATGCATCCAGGATCTCGGCGCCGTGGTCCTTATATAGATCGTTAATCAGACCAAAGCGGAGGATCGTTAACGCGACCTTCACTGCGTCACGGAAGCGGATCTTCTTGCCGTCTTCATACGTCCGTCCGTCGTAGCTCACTGCCACTTCGTGAATTTCAGCGTGCCGGCGCGATACTTTGATCGTCAGCTCGGGTTCGATTCCAAAGCGGTTGCATCGAATCGGAATCGACTTGAGCAGGGAAGTACGAAAGGCCTTGTAGCCCGTCATGACGTCCGAAAGATTGAGATCGGAAACGATGTTGCAAAATCCGGTAAGCAGGCGGTTTGCGATGGAGTGCCAGTAATACAGCACGCGCCGCCGCTTTGAATTCGCGAATCTTGAGCCGAATACAACGTCCGCGGCGCCGCTGACCAGGGGCTGCAAAAGGTCCAGGTAGTCGCAGGGATTGTATTCGAGATCCGCATCCTGAATCAGGCAGTAGTCACCTTCAGCGTGTTCGATGGCTTCGCGGATAGCGGCGCCTTTCCCGCGATTTCGCTCAAAGCGGATCAGGCGGATCAGGCCCGGGTGGCGTTGTGAAAACTCCTCCACGATGGCAGCCGAGTCATCGGTGGATCCGTCGTCCACGGCAATGATTTCAAACGTGAGTCCCGCCGGCAGGGGCGCTGAAATCACGCGCTGCAGGATCGGTTCGACAAAATCCTCCTCGTTGAAGATCGGCATCAGAATCGATACCTTCGAGCCCCGCATGGTAAAGATCGTAGCATCCTGGCCTGCGACCTCCTAGGCGTCAACCTCACGTGGCTGCAACACCGAGCCGATAGAATGGTAGTGACGCAGTAATGCTGGTTCGTATTCACTTTTTCCCGGGGCTATGTCTTCTGGCCCTCGGCCTCGGGCTCCTCGTTCAGATTGCGAGGCTCCTGCTGCAACGAAACTTGCGGCCGGGCGCCGTTTTCTTTGGGTCGGTTGTGTCCTCGGCGCTGCTGGTGTTGGGTTACTTGCTTGAATTCCAGCGCATAGCACGGCACTTTTCGCTCTGGTGGTCGACCTGGCTCGAATGCGCGGCCATCGTGGAGCTCATGTGCTTCATCGGTCTATGTCTCGCGCTGCTCATATGGCGCGGCGCCGCGAATTTCCACCCGGCGCGGCGCCGGTTCCTCGAGGCCGCCGGCGCTGGCGTGAGCATCGCGCCCATAGCGGCAACCGCATTCGGAATCCTGAGTCCCGACAGTTTTCAACTTTCCGATGTCGACGTCCCGATTGCCAACTTGCCGCACGATTTGGACGGACTGCGGATCGTGCAGATTAGCGACATCCATCTGAGCCCGTTCCTGAGCGAGCGAGAGTTTTCGCGCGCCATCGATATGGCGAACCAGACGCGCGCCCATCTCGCTCTTGTGACGGGCGACTTGATCAGCCGGCCTGGCGATCCGGTGGATGCCTGCCTGCGCCAGCTCGCCCGATTGCGCGCCGATGCCGGCGTGCTCGGCTGTCTCGGTAATCATGAAGTTTACGCGGGCATCGAGAATTATGTCGCCAACCAGAGCCGACAAGTGGGAATCCAGTTTCTGCGTGGCGAAGCGCGCATGCTACGATTCGGAGCTGCTCAGATCAATTTCGCCGGCGTGGATTATCAGCGCTTCGGCGCGCCGTATCTGACGGACGCCGGCCGCCTGATCGCACCCGGCGCCATCAACATTTTGCTATCACACAACCCGGACGTGTTTCCGGTTGCCGCGGCGCGCGGTTTCCACTTGACCATCGCCGGGCACACACACGGCGGCCAAGTGGACTTCGAAATATTGCATCAACACCTCAGCGTAGCTCGCGTCTACACACCCTATGTCCGCGGACTGTACCGGAAAGAGAAATCGTTCGTGTACGTATCGGCCGGGCTAGGGACCATTGGCGTGCCGGTTCGAATCGGCGCCGCGCCGGAGATCTCTCTCATTCGCCTGTGCGCTATCTGATCCTCAGCGACATTCACGCCAACTGGGAGGCCCTTCAAGCCGTGCTCGCGCGCGCGGACTCCGGTTACGATCGTATCCTCTGCTGCGGCGACGTAGTGGGTTATGGCGCCGATCCGGATGCAGTGACGGAGTGGACCCGCGATAACGTCGCCAGTATCGTACGGGGCAATCACGACAAGGCCTGCGCCGGCCTCGACGACTTGGAATGGTTCAATCCGATTGCGCGTCAATCGGCCCTTTGGACCCAGGAGATCATGAAGGAGAGCAACCTCGGTTATCTCCGCGACCTCGCCAAAGGCCCCGAGCAGATTGACGGCTTTCAGATCCTGCACGGCTCGCCGCTCGATGAAGATGAGTACGTCATATCAGAGCACGATGTCGCGCAGGTGGCGCCCTATCTCGATTCCAGCGTCAATTTCTTCGGACATACGCATTTGCAGGGCGGTTTCCTGTGCCATCGGAACGGAGCGAAGCGCTTACGCTTTGTCGATCAGGATTCCTCTGACGAAGTGCTCGAGTTGGAATCAGAGGTCAATTACTTGATCAATCCCGGTTCGGTGGGACAACCCCGGGACGGGGATCCTCGGGCCGCTTACGCGTTATACGAACCGGAATCGCGGCTGGTGACATTCTGCCGCGCCGCGTACGACATCGCTTCGGCGCAGAAGAAGATTCTTGACGCGGGCTTGCCGGCGCTGCTGGCGCGGCGGCTCGAATCCGGCATCTAAATCGACGCCAGGCCCCATCTCCGGCTGTCTTTCCGGCTTCCTAAGTCGAATCGTGGCATACTTGGAAAACGACGCACGGGCATCGTAGTTTGATTCTCGATGGACACAACCGCCGTAAGGGCGCGGTCCAATGCCAGTCTCGAAGAGACTGAATTTACCAATACTCGCCGTCAGTATTGGGACCACGTAGCGCAATCACTCGATCAGGAACCCGGAATCCGGCGTTATTACCGGAGGCGGCTCGCCGAGATCTATCGATTTCTGATTCCGCCGGGCATGCGTGTGCTCGAGCTTGGTTGCGGCGAAGGTGATCTGCTGGCGGCGGTACGGCCAGCGTACGGTGCCGGCATTGACTTATCGCCCGAGATGATCGCGCGCGCCGGGAAGCGCCATCCGGAGTGCCAGCACATTCAGGCTGACGCGCATTCCTTCGATTTCGGCGAAACGTTCGACTTCATCATCGTTTCCGATCTCCTGAACGATTTGTGGGACGTGCAGCGCGTGCTCGAACAGGCCGCTCGACATTCCCATCCGTCGACGCGATTGATCATTAATACTTACAGCCGGGTTTGGGAACTGCCGCGGCGCATCGCCGAGAGTGTCGGCATCGCGCGCCGTCTGCTGCCCCAGAACTGGCTGACCGGAAGCGACATCGTCAATCTCCTGTATCTTGCAAATTTTGAGATGATCCGGCCTTCTCAAGAAGTTCTGTGGCCCATCCGAACGCCACTACTCGATGCGTTTTTGAACAGGTGTTTGGTCCGGCTGTGGCCATTTCACTTATTGGCGATGGCCAGTTTTGTGATTGCGCGCCCGCGGCCGGCTCCCCAGCTTTTGAAGGACTCCACGGTGAGCGTCATCGTTCCTGCTCGCAACGAAGCCGGCAACATAGCTCACATCTTTGACCGAGTGCCTCAAATGGGGCTCGGAACCGAACTGGTGTTCGTGGAGGGACATTCCCAGGACGATACCTATGCGGCGATCCAGCGAGAGATCGCATGGCGGCCATTCGTCCGCGCCAAGCTATTCAAGCAGGAAGGAAAAGGAAAGGGGGACGCGGTCCGCACGGGCTTTCGAGAGGCGTCGGGCGACTTGCTCATGATTCTGGATGCCGACCTCACGGTTGCTCCGGAAGATCTGCCGCGCTTCTACGAGGCATGGCGGTGGGGCCGTGCGGAATTCGTGAACGGCGTGCGCCTGGTTTATCCGATGGAGGACAAGGCCATGCGATTTTTCAACTTTCTCGGAAACAAGTTTTTCAGTCTGGCGTTTACTTCGCTGCTGAATCAAAGCATCAAGGATACGCTGTGCGGTACCAAGGTGCTCAGTAAACAGCACTACGAGATGATTGCGGCAAACCGTGCGTACTTCGGCGAGATCGACCCATTTGGCGATTTCGACCTGACGTTCGGAGCGGCGAAATACAATCTCAAAATCGTGGATCTGCCAGTGCGCTACCGGGAGCGTACCTATGGGGAAACCAATATCCAACGTTGGACCCATGGATGGCTGCTTTTGCGGATGGTGCTGCTTGCGATGCGGAGACTGAAGTTCGTTTGACTCCGAATCGGCGGCCCTATGTCTGGTTGCTGGCGATATTCGCTCTCTCGCGAACTGGCTATTACGCGCTCGGCGTTCGCTTTGACGCCAGCACGATCACGCATTTTTTCCAATTCATCGATCCCGAGCTGCTGAAGCACAGGCTGCTCGAGAGCATGTATTACCTGCACATGCAGCCGCCCGGGTACAACCTGTACACCGGGACAATAATGAAGTTGTTTCCCAATTCCTACCCAGTGGCCTTCCACGCGATCCACTTAGTACTGGGAGCCACGATCGTCTGTCTGACTTACTATTTGATGTCGGTCTGCGGTGTGCGTTCCTGGCTTGGGGTAACGCTCGCGAGTATTTTCATCGTAAGTCCAGGTGTAGTGCTGTTTGAGAATTTCATGCTGTATGAGTATCTGCTGGTCTTTCTGCTATTGAGCGCGGCCGCCCTGCTATATCGTTTTTGCCGGGATGGAACCACGCTGACAGCCACTCTCTTCTTCGCTTGCTTGCTCTGCTT
Organism: Bryobacteraceae bacterium; assembly: GCA_041490325.1. Lineage (GTDB taxonomy): Bacteria > Acidobacteriota > Terriglobia > Bryobacterales > Bryobacteraceae > Palsa-89. Next base: position 12,504 of record JBGPSX010000043.1, read on the forward strand.
GCTGCTGCTGCGCAATCATTTCCATCTCATCTATATAGTGGGAGCGTTCGTGCTTCTGCTGTATTTCATGAAGCAACATCGCCGGACGATTATGGTGACCGGCACTGTGCCGGTCTGTCTGGCACTGACGCTGTACGTGAAAAACTGGGTGTATTTTGACAGTTTTTCGAGCAGCACTTGGATGGGTTTCAACATGAGCACCATCACCACTCATCAACTCACCGACCAGGAGGCCAGCGACTTAGTCGGCCGGGGCGTAATTTCCCCTGTTTCTCTGATGCCGGTTGGCACGCGGATTGAAGCCTATCGCCCCTACATTCACATGCCCGCCAAGACAAGCATTCCGGTCCTGGACGATGAAATAACTTCCACTGGTGTCACCAACTTCAACCATTTAGCCTTCCTCCAGATCGACCGGTATTACATGCAGAGCGGACTTGCAGTGCTCCGGCACTTTCCGGTGGCATATCTTCGATCGATTGAAAAAGCCTGGTTCGCCTACTTCCTTCCGACCGGCGACTTTCCGTTTTTCGATCTGAATCGTCCCCGGATCTATTGGCTGGACCGGCTGTTCAACGTTGTTGTGTTTGGCCAGTTTAAAGACGCTTCGGATCGAAAGCATCTCCGCAGCCTGGAGGCTCACGGCGCAAAGCTGGGTCTGGTATTTTATACTGGCATTTTCTTGTTGATCGGCCTGCCGGTGTTGTGGCTCTGGGGTATCTGGCGCTTGGTCAGCGCCCTCCGCGAGAAGCAGTTTGTGCAGCCTACCGTGATACTCACCGCGTTTCTAGTTTTCAACATCACTTACCTGACGGCGGTTGCGAACTTCTTGTCCAGCTTCGAGAACAACCGGTATCGGTTTCAAATCGACGCGTTCTTCGTCGTTTTGCTTGGCACGCTGATCGAACAGGCATTGCAGAAGGCGGTTAGCGGAAATTCTCGCCGGCGACCCGCGAACTTCTCGCCACTAACATGACCTGATAACCGAGTAAGCCCGGCATCCAGCTAGTGGCGAACGCCAGCAGTCGATTTAATATCTTCAAGATCACGTTTTCAGGCGACAGTCCCAGGATCAGCTCGATTGGGATGACCGTTTGTTTCTCGTCGACAATGGAATAGCCATTTTCTTCGAGCAGGCGCCGCGCGGTCTTGCGGGTAAAGAATCGCAGATGAGTCCGGTCCAATACCCCGCGTTCCTTATAATTGAACTGCCCAAACAGCAACATCAGGCGGACCGCTATGTTCGCGACATTCGGTAGCGAAACAACCAGTAGCCCTTCGCGCTTCAAAACCGCATGGCACTGCTCCAGGATCTGCTCGGGCTGCTTCAGGTGTTCGAGCACATCCAGCAGCAGGACTCTCTCGAAGCGTTTCCCTTGCAGGCTCTCGAC
>JBGPSX010000044.1:0-13752 GCA_041490325.1 Bryobacteraceae bacterium
ACTCACTCAAACCGCTTCCTGCGGTCGCGGCTCGGCTAGCGATTATAGCCGCTGGCAGAGCCGTGACCAAAGGGAGCGGTCTACTAGAAAAGTTTTCATCACAGTCAAAGCATGGGTAAGCCACACCTTTTATCGCGAATACTTGGTGTAGTGGTAAAGATTGCTTGCCGACAGCCCACTAGTACAGAAGCTGGGAAGCCCGCATGAACCAATGACAAGGAGGAAACTCATGAAACGCAGTCATAGAATTGAGACTCTTCGCGCGCCCCGCAACAATCGCTCGTATACCGGTCCACCCCGCTCGGTTGCGCCGTATCCGGATTGATATTGCTCTTCGCCCCACATGGTCTATCCGGTGCGCCAGACTCCTCTCCGAACCTCAGCCAGCAGATCATCGATGTGATGAGCCACGCACCCGGAGCCAAATCAGGCCATCCGCGTTGTGCACGCCAAAGGTATCGTCTGAAGGCTCGCCTGGCCGAAGGTTCTGCGAAATTCCGCCTGCTCCTGCAACTCGCCGAGCCAGGCGACAGCACGGCCGATAGCTCCGTAGTTTGGCCTGCCGGCCGTAAGCAGATTGAGATGGGCACGATGCTTTTGATCCCGCCCGGCTAGCGGATGGCATCGAGTTGTCGGATGATCCGTTACCGGCGTTGCGCTCACAGGTTTACGCGCTGGCAGTTGCCCGGCGGCGCAGTCACTAGCTCCAAGGCAAGAGTTTTTCGCGAACACTCTCGGGTCCATCGCTACGCATAGCCGCCGGGGGACCCCAGGATCCAGGTACCTTAGAGCCAACCTGCCAGTTCCTTAGCCCTTCCGGTTTTATTGACCGGGCCGCCTTCAAAGCGATACACTAGCGATTGATTCCCGCTCGGAAAATCGGAATTTTCAAAGGGTAAGGACACTTCAGGAGGCTCGGCAGTGCCAGACAAGATGCGGCATATTTTTACCTCGGAATCCGTAACCGAGGGACATCCCGACAAAATGGCGGATCAGATTTCGGATTCCGTCCTGGACGCGGTTTTGAAGGAAGATCCGAAGGGCCGGGTGGCCTGCGAAGTCCTGATTACCACCGGTATTTGCATAGTCTCTGGCGAAATCACCACCAATACATATGTCGATGTTCCTCGCCTGGTCCGAAGCGTGATCCAGGACATCGGGTATTGTGACGCCGCATTCGGTTTCGACAGCAAGACTTGCGGCATCCTCAATACCATCCAGAGCCAATCGCCGGACATCGCCATGGGAGTCGATACCGGCGGCGCCGGCGATCAGGGTCTGATGTTCGGATACGCGTGCGACGAGACCAAAGAGCTCATGCCGCTTCCGATCATGATGGCGCACAAACTGGTCCGCCAGTTGAGCGAAGTGCGGCGGGCAGGGAAGCTGGATTTCCTGCGGCCGGATGGCAAAAGTCAGGTCAGCGTCGAGTACGTCGACGGGAAGCCGAAGCGCATCGACGCCGTGGTGGTTTCCACCCAGCACGACGACAAAATCTCCACCGAAGACTTACGCGCCCAGGTGAAGAAGCACATCATCGATCCGGTAGTGCCCTCCAACATGGTCGACTCGGGCACCAAGTATCACATCAATCCCACTGGCCGATTCGTCATCGGTGGACCGCACGGCGACACCGGCTTGACCGGGCGCAAGATCATTGTCGATACCTATGGCGGCATGGGCCGGCACGGCGGCGGCGCGTTTTCGGGCAAAGATCCCACCAAGGTCGATCGATCGGCCTGCTACATGGCGCGCTACGTCGCCAAGAATCTGGTGGCCGCTGGTCTCGCCACGCGCTGCGAAGTGCAGCTCGCCTACGCCATTGGAGTCGCGGAGCCCGTTTCCGTCATGGTGCACACCTTCGGTACCGGAGTGGTGGACGAGGAACGATTGGTCGAGCTGGTTCGCGACCAGTTCCCGCTCACGCCCAAAGGCATGATCGACCATCTGAAGCTCCGCCAACCCATTTATCGCCTCACGGCCGCGTTTGGACACTTCGGGCGCACCGAACCGAGTTTCACCTGGGAGGCAGCGGATAAAGCTGACGCTCTGAAAGAGAGCAGCCGAATCGCCGTTGCCGCTCAATAACAGATTTTGAAATCGAGGAACTGAGGAACTGATGTCAACCAACGCTACTGCAACAGTCGCCTGTGATGTGAAGGATCTCGCGCTGGCCGATATGGGGAAACGCCGCATTGAATGGGCCTTCCAATCGATGCCGGTTCTTCAAACCATTCGAAAACAGTTCATCAAGTCGCAGCCGCTGGCCGACGTGCGCGTGGCTGGGTGTCTCCATGTCACCACCGAGACCGCCAACCTGATGATCACGCTTCGCGATGGCGGAGCAAATATTGTTCTGTGCGCTTCGAATCCGCTATCCACGCAGGACGACGTGGCCTCCAGCCTGGTGCGCGATTACAACATCCCGGTCTACGCCATCAAGGGCGAGAACAACGACGTCTATTACTCGCACATTCTGGCCACGCTGGATCATCGCCCTCAAGTCACCATGGATGACGGCGCCGATCTGGTCACAATTCTGCACACCAAGCGGAAGGACCTGCTGGAGCACGTGCTGTGCGGTACCGAAGAAACCACCACCGGCGTCATTCGCCTGCGCGCCATGGCCAAGGACAAAGTGCTGCGTTACCCCATCGTTGCCGTGAACGATGCGCTCACCAAGCACCTTTTCGATAATCGCTACGGGACAGGCCAGAGCACTATCGACGGCATTATCCGCGCCACCAACGTATTGTTGGCTGGTCTCACTGTCGTGGTGGCCGGCTACGGCTGGTGTGGCCGCGGTGTCGCGATGCGCGCCCGGGGACTCGGCGCCAACGTCATCGTTACCGAGATCGATCCCACCAAAGCCATCGAGGCCGTGATGGACGGTTATCGCGTGATGTCGATGTCGGAAGCGGCCGTTATCGGCGATCTCTTCATTACCCTCACTGGGAACAAGAGCGTCATCGCTCGCGAGCATTTCGAAAAACTGAAGAACGGCGCCATCCTTTGCAATTCCGGCCACTTCAACGTCGAAATCGACTTGGAGACGTTGGGCAACATGGCCTCTAGCCGCCGCCAGACCCGCGAGTTCGTCGAAGAGTTCGCGATGCGCGACAGCCGCAAGATCTACGTGCTCGGCGAAGGCCGTTTAATCAATCTCGCCGCTGCCGAGGGCCATCCGGCTTCGGTGATGGACATGAGCTTCGCCAATCAGGCGCTGTCCGCCGAATATCTGCTCAAGAATCACGCTTCACTCGAAAACCAGGTCTACCCAGTTCCCCAGGATCTCGACCAACAGGTTGCCCGCATGAAGCTCGAATCGATGGCCATCAAGATCGATCGGCTGACTCTCGAGCAGGAGCACTACCTTGCAAGTTGGTCGGAAGGAACCTAGCCCAGACCACCGCTCCCTCTGGTCACGGCTCGGCTAGGCGGCTGGAATAGTAACCTCGCTGTGAATGCGTCATTCAACGGTGGCGCGTAAACGTGCATTCCGAGCCGTGGCCGGAGGGAGCGGTCTTGAGTAATTTTTTCGGCGCCCTCCAGCCAACAAGACCTGATTCTTACGGACATTGTAGAATTGTAGTCAGTGGTCTTTGGCGCTGACCCAATAGCCACCAACCATCAGTCAACACACACCAACCATGCTCGTTGAAGGCTGCAAACACGAAATCGAAGTCACCGTCCCGGTCGATGAAATATCCCGCGAGACCGACCGCGTGGTCGCGAATATCCAGCAAAAGGTAAGACTGCCAGGTTTCCGCCCCGGCAAAGCGCCCATCAGCCTCATCCGCGCCAAGTTCGCTAAACAGGTGCGCGAGGACGTGCTCGAAAATCTGCTTCCCAAGTACTTCGACAAGAAGGTTCAGGAAGAGGAGTTGCAAGTCGTCGGACGGCCCAACGTCAAGGACGTCGAGTTCAAAGAAGGCGAGCCGCTTCGATTCAAGGCCGAGTTTGAAGTCGCCCCCGCGATCGAGCTCAAGGATTACCAGGGCGTCACCGTACATTACGGCGAACCTGAAGTCACCGACGATGACATCGCCAAGCGTCTGGACGAAATCCGCGGCCAGAAAGCGCAATTCGTAAACGTCGAACCACGCCCGGCCGCGGATGGCGACTATGCGGTTGTCTCTCTCGACAGCCTGGCTGGCGCCGACCCGGCCATTCACCAGGAAGAGATCAGTCTGCATATCGGTGAAGAGCACACTCTACCCGCCTTCACCGAAGCACTGCGCGGCATGTCGCCGGAAGAAGAGAAAGAGTTTGACGTCACATATCCCGAAGACTACGGCCAGGAGAAACTCTCAGGCAAGACCGTCCGCTTCCACATGAAGCTGAAAATGATCCGGACCAAGGAACTGCCGGAGCTCAACGACGAGTTCGCCCAGGATCTAGGCGATTATCCTGCCTTGAACGATCTGCGCGAGGCGATCCGGCGCGCGATTTTTCAGGAGCGCGAGTATGTCGCGCAACAAAAAGCCAAGGACGAGCTGGTCGACAAACTGATCGAGACGCACGATTTTCCGGTTCCCGACGTCTACGTCGAGCGGCAGATCGAAGCGCAAGTGGGCCAGCAGTTCCGCGAGCTGGCGGACCGCGGCATCGACCCGGCCAAGCTCAAGATCGATTGGACCAAGTTAAAAGATTCGCAGTGGACCAAGGCCATTCACGATGTAAAAGGCAGCCTGCTCATCGAAAAAATAGCCGACCGCGAGGCCATCAACGCCACCAACGAGGAAGTGGACCACGAGGTGCAGCGCATCGCCAAACAGGAGCGCGAACCGGTGGCCGCCACCCGCAAGAAGCTGCAGAAGGACGGGCTGTTAGGACGCATCGCCTACCAGATCCGAACTAATAAGACTCTCAACTTTCTGTTCGAGCATGCCCGCAAGGAAGCGCCTGAGCCCGCGCAGGAAGCGCCCGAAGAAGCGAAAGCGGAGTAACGATTAGGAGCGTCTTCTTACCGTCCGGCCGCGAGTTGTTCCTTCATCCAAATCAGCACCATCGGCGCCAAGTCGCCGTGGAATTTCTTATCCACTGTGAATCCGTGCGTCATGCGTTCGATCTCCAAGTAGCGTGCGCGTCCCGGATGCGCGCGATTGACGTTGTCCGCTATCGCTTCAGAGTCGGCGCGGCTCATGATGCTATCGTCTGACCCGCCGATCACGAGAACTGGCGCCGCCACATTCTCCCAGAGACGGCCAAGGTTCAGATCCTGTAATTGCTGATAAAAAGCCGCCGGCCGTCCGTATTGTCCATCGGCCGAGTCGTACCACAAGCTCTTCCACTCCGGATGTTGCTTCAAGATCTGCCCAGGTGTCATGCGCCGGATCAGGTAGTCGTCATAGAACTGCGCGAATGCTTGCAGGGCCGCATGGATGTCCCCCGGCGACTTGCCATCAGCGGTGAGCCGCCTGCGCTCCAGTTCCAGCATGTGCTCGTACCATGTGCGACCCCACGACACCGCCGCGACGAAGCCTCGCACCGGATGCTGCCCCGATACCAGGGGTGTGACGCCGCCGCCGTTGCTGATGCCAACCACGAACACGCGGTCCATGTCGATGAAGTCGTACTTACGCATCGAATCGAATGCCGACCGGTAGCCTTCCAGCTCGCCTTGAAAATCGGACTGCTCGCAACGCGTTCCCTGGCTTTCGCCGACGCCCGGCTTATCCATTCGTACCGTCGCATAGCCTGATTGTTCGATGATTCGCCGCATGAAAGCGCCGAATCCATCCGTTTCGCCTTTGGCATACTCCACACTGTCGCAACTCAGCCAACCGGCAAAGAATATCGCCGGAACTTTGCCCTTCGCGCCCTGCGGCTTTGTCACGAAGGTACGCAGCCTATCGCCGCGGCTGTTCGTGACCCAGTCGTAAAGGACGCTCGCATTGTCGAAATGCTCTCTCGGGACTTGTGCCGCCGCTTGAACAGCCAGCGCTCTCTCCAGCAGGTTACTCGCGCCGGGCGCGCCATGCACCGGAATGACGCGTTCCACCTTGAGTCCAAGCTCCCGAATCTTCTTCGACATCTGCACGGTGTCGCTTCCGGCAATCGCCAGATCGGTTGAGATGATGTCCCATACATCAGCTTCGAACAGCAGGCGCTCTTTCGGAAAATACACAGCCAGCATCTGCGCGACATGGTCTGTCGGGCCAAAATCGTATAGCTCCACGCGATTCGTCCCGTCGTCGAATACTCTTTTGTCCGAAACCGTTTCGATCCTGGGCGCCTTTGGATTCATTGACAGCGCGTCGGGATGGAGCGTGTGCTTCGCCGCCGCAACCTGCTCGATCACATCTTTCGCGTCCGGCGTCGTTACGATCGAAATCCCTTCGGCGATATAGGTCCGCACGCCCGCGATGTGATCGAAATGGAAATGCGTGGAGACCAAATAGCGGATCGGTTTGCCAGGCGCAGTGGCGCGAATGAGCTTCAAGCAATCCTCGGAGTATCGGCTACTGATGGGCGCCTCGAATACCATGACGTGGTCGCGAAACACAGCAAAGATGCTGTTGTACGGCCCCCGGATCATATACAGTCCCTCGCCGGCCCTCTCGACGAACGGCACAGCCGGATCATCCACGACCGAAGCAAAATCGCGAGGCGCTTTGAATCGCTCTTCCGGCAGCGGTGTATTCAATTCGATCGTGCTCGCGCGCAATTCCTCGTATGGAACACCAGCGACGCGCTCGATGGTGTGGAACGGGAGCTTCAATCTTCCAACCGGGCGATAGTCCTGATAGAAACTTTCGGTCACGGTGTCGCCCGCGACGGGATGGCTCCGCAATGTTTCCGACTTCGAGATCAACTTTGTTCTCGGATCGAAGTACAGTAGAACCCGCGTGCCCATGGCATCGGCAAAGGAAATGACTCCATCGCTCACGTGTTCGAGCGTCTCTGGCCGATCGGCTGCCATCCGCAGAAGCCCCTCCGGATAGCGTCGCAACTTGCGCACTCGAAGCGGCGGCAAGTCCCCAGCCGAAAACGCGTGGTAGAACGGCTTCTCGGCTCGATACGTCAGAGTCTCGAAGCCTTGATCCCCGGCAACCGCGGTAGCGCGACTAATGGAATCGCCCGTAAAATCGGATTCCTGGGCCAGATCCAACCAGCGATTCTGCTCGTAGTCAATAAAACTCGTAATCTGGTTTTGCCCATTCGATGGCGGCGTTTCGAACGTCGGCGCCGTCACACGAAATGGACGCTGATTCTGGCCGGACCCGAACCAATCCCCCGATAATTCGCGGCGAACGGTTTTCAGACTGCGCAGGGCATCCATCCCGCCCATCGCCTCGATTCCCGCGTCGAGAACTTCTCGCGCCTTCAAGTAGGATTCAAGGCCAGCGGTGGTCTGCCCACCGCCAACGGCAATCAACAGGAAAAACAAGCCAAGCCGCACTCACATTGGACGGTTCCCCAGTCTGTTTTCTTCGGCGCCAGCCTCGCTCCGAGTTCTCCAAAACCAAAATAGAAGAAAAAGTCAGTGAGCCCCGTCCAATAAATGTGGCAGCCACCCGCAGCCAGGCTGCGGACTTACAGGCGGGCGTCCTCGAGGCATGCCGCGATGGCGACCGCGACGCTTTTCGTGTGCTCTTTGAATCCTGCAAGGATCGCGTCTATTCCATCGCCCTGAATTTCTCCGGCAATGAGGCGGCTGCGCATGACATCAGTCAGGAGGTCTTTCTGAAGCTCTTCGATGCGATCCGAGGCTTTCGCGGCGATTCGGATTTCAGAACCTGGCTCTTCCGCCTGGTCGTCAACGCGTGTATGGACGAGCGACGGAGCAGCAGACGATTCGTGTCCATCCAGGAAGTCGCCGGTGTTACTGTGGCCTCCTCGCAGCATGTTGGCGCGGAACAGGACCAGCTCGCCACTCAGATCCGATCCGCCATGTTGACGCTCAGCCCGACGGTTCGCCTGCCGATCCTGCTTCGATATGCCGAAGGGCTCTCGTATAGCGAAATCGCCGATGTCTTGAAATGCTCCATGGGCACGGTGGCATCGCGCCTCAATCGCGGCCATCGACTCCTGGCGCAACAGCTCGCGCACCTGCGAGGTACATTGTGAACCCGTTCCGCAGGCACGTCAGCGGAAAACTGTCCGCCTACGCCGGCGGCGAGCTTCCGCGCCAGGAAGCAGACCAGATCGACCAGCACCTTGCAGGTTGTCCCGCATGCAACGCAGAGTTACAACAGATCGTTTTCGGCATTCAACTCGCGAAGCGAATTCCAATCGCTCCTGCCCCGGACTCGCTGTGGCTCTCGATTCGCGAAGCCCACACATCGGCTCCAGGCGTCAATTCATGGCGACTGGCATCCGCGGTCGCACTGCCGCTGCTCATCGCCGTCGCCGTCGCATGGTATCTCGGAGTCCGCCAGCGTCTCTACGTCACGCGCGCGGCCAGTCAACCTTCTGCGTTCGAAGCCGTCGCGATAAAAGAGCACTCCAGGCGTCTTCAAGGCGCCGTGAATTGGGAACTCGAAACGTCAGACATCGCCCGGACCAGAAATTGGGTGCAAGCAACCAGCGGACTTTCGGCCAACATCCCCGATGCCCGCCCTCCGGAAGATCTAAAGCTGGTAGGCGCGAAGCTCGTCTCGGTTGGCCGCGGCGCCGCCGCCGAAATCGCGTACGAAGTCCATTCGCGGCCCGTGACTCTCATCGCCGCGCGACTCTCCGACCTTCCCGATCCACCGCGCGAGGGCCGAATGTCCAAGGACGTCACCTATCGGATCGATTCCGAATTCGGCTACAAAATTCTCACTTGGGGATCTTCCGGGCAAGCATATGTAATGGTCTCGAACCTTCCCGGATTCGGTCAGGAAGGCTGCTTCCTCTGTCACACCGCTGAAGCGCGCCGCGAGCTGATCCGCAAGATGAATCCGCAATCAACATCGGCGCGTTAGTTTCTTTAAGCCCTCAGATACAGGACAATAGGAATATCCTCATGCGTTCAGCAATCATCTTAGGTATCACTGTGTTTTCATGGAACTTATCCGCCGCGCCGATCGACGCTGCCACACAGCAGCTCGCCCGCGGCATCTTGAAGCAACTCATCGAAATCAACACCACCGATTCGATCGGTAACACTACCGTCGCGGCTGAAGCTATGGCCCAGCGCCTGCGCGAGGCCGGATTTCCTGAGGCCGACCTGCATGTTCTCGGCCCGAATGAGCGCAAAGGCAACTTGGTGGCCCGATTGCGAGGCGCCAACGCCGCCGGCCGCAAGCCCATCCTCATCATTGCCCACCTGGACGTTGTCGAGGCGCGTCGTGAGGACTGGACCAGCGACCCTTTCCAGTTTGTCGAGAAGGAAGGCTATTTCTACGGGCGCGGCACGCAGGACATGAAGTCCGCCGACGCGCTCGTGATGACGGCGCTGATCAAGTTCAAGCGCGAAGGCTATCAGCCGAATCGCGACATCATCCTCGCGCTCACCGCCGACGAAGAGGGTGGCAGGTTCAATGGCGTCGACTGGTTGCTGAAACATCACCGTGACCTGATCGACGCCGGGTACGTCCTCAATCCCGACTCGGGCGTCGTCGCCACCCAGAACGGAAAGCCGGTTGACGTCGAAGTGGAAGCCAGCGAAAAGCTTTACGCTGATTTTCAGCTCACCGTCACAAATCCCGGCGGCCACAGCTCACTGCCGGTCGCGGACAACGCCATTTACCACCTGGCCGATGCCCTGGGCCGTTTGGAGAATTCTCCATTTCCATTCGAGCTCAACGCTATCACGCGCACTTACTTCGAGCGATTGGCGGCAGTGGAATCGAAACAGACAGCCGCCGACCTGCGTGCGATTCTAAAAACGCCGCCCGATCCGGCCGCGGTCGCACGCTTGGCAAGCCAACCGCAATTCAACGCCGTGATGCGAACCACCTGCACTGCGACAAGATTGAACGCCGGCCACGCCAACAACGCGTTGCCGCAGACCGCGCAAGCCATCGTGAACTGCCGCATTGTTCCCGGACACTCCATCGAAGAAGTGAGGCGCGATCTCACCCGCATCCTGTCCGATCCTCAAATCAAGCTGAGCTATCTTGACAGCGCGACCGGCGAGCCGCTGGAACACGCTCCGGAGGACAAGGCCTTCGCGCCGGTGGAGCCGCGGCGGGATGTCTTAGAGCCGCTCGAGCGAATCGCCGCGACGATCTGGCCGGGCGCCCCCGTAATCCCAGACATGGAGACAGGCGCGTCTGATAGCAAGTACACAATCGCCGCCGGCATGCCAAGTTTCGGATTCAGCGGTCTGGCGATCGATCGCAACGACATCCGCGCGCACGGCAAAGATGAGCGCATCCGCGTCACTTCGTTCTACGACGGCGTAGATTTCTACTACCGCTACCTAAAATCCCTGACGCAGTAGGCAGGATTTATCCTGCGGCCGGTTTTAACCGGCCTCTCTGTTCTGGTGTCTTCCGAGGCCGCTAACCCGCAGCCGCGGCCGAAGCCGCAACAATCGCCGCCGCCACTCCCTCAGCATCCGCGATCGCCCCAGCAACAGCGTCAGTAATCGCATCCCGCTTCAGAATCTCCCCGAATCTCGCCTTCGCGGCGCGACGTTCCTCGCGCGTAAAAAGCTTCAACCCAACCGGCTCCACCAGGCCAATAAGAGCCATCTCCCGCGTCGTCGGCTTGAACGGCTCGAAGATCACTTGCCTCAACTGATCCTTGAGCTTCAAAGCCGGATGCGGATCCGCCAGAAAATAGCTCTTGAAAGAAAACGGCCCAATCGAAGCATGCTGTGTTATCGACAGCAGCCCCTTAGCGGCAAGTTGCTCCGTCAGCCGAGCCCGCAGCTTGATAGCGGAATGCAGTCGATTCACCCAGAATCGGGCAGTGCGTTCCTCAGGCGACAACGCCAGCATACTCAACGCATCGTCCAGAATCGGGTCGGCGGACGGCGTATGGTCCTTATACCGCAGATGCGGCCCGCTGCGCCCGATCTTCTTCTGAATCAGCAACTCAGCCAGCACCGCGCCAGCCAGGCTGACCGAAAGCGGCGTATGGAATACGAGCGCCTTCTCTTCCTGGTAGCTCAGGAGCAGCAATTCTTGCGGGAGATTGAGCTTGACGAGGCCCAGACCTCGCATTGTACCGCGAGAATTTGAATATGTGGTTACAATCCCCGACTTCTTTCATTCGTGCTGGAGATTGTCGCCATAGCGCGATTACGAAACGAACCCAATTAAGCTATCTCCTTCAAATTCAAGGGATATATACCACCACGCCAAACGACCCCGTACCCCAGTACGGAGTGCCACAATTCGCTTAGTGAAAAGTTGCGGAGCCGGAGGGCGATTTTAGATGCCTTCTGTTATAATAGGGTTTCAGGCGGCATCCATCTTTTGGATTCTAGGTTTGAACGGAGATCCCCGTGAAACGTACCGGTTCCGATGACGCTCTGCGTTGTTCATTCTGTCATAAAAGTCAGGACGTAGTCGGCAAGCTCATCTCCTCCCCCAACGATTACCCTCGCGCCTACATCTGCGATGAATGTATTGCGGTCTGCAATTCCATTCTCGAAGACGATCGCCATGACCAGCCTTACGGCGCCACCCACAAGCTGCCGAAGCCATTGGAATTAAAGGAATATCTCGATCAGTACGTGATCGGCCAGGACGGCACCAAAAAGAAGCTCGCCGTCGCCGTCTACAACCACTACAAGCGCATCCAGATGAACAAACAGCGCGGCGCCGAAGTGGAGCTTTCGAAATCCAATATTCTTCTTATCGGCCCGACTGGTACCGGGAAAACCCTACTCGCCCAAACGCTGGCGCGCATCCTGGACGTTCCCTTCGCCATCGTCGACGCCACCACGCTCACCGAAGCCGGCTATGTCGGCGAGGACGTCGAGAACATCGTGCTCCGTCTTCTCCAAAACGCCGATTGGGACGTGCAGCGCTGCCAGCAGGGCATCATCTATATCGATGAAATCGATAAGATCGGGCGCAAGGACGAAAACCCCTCGATCACCCGAGATGTCTCGGGCGAAGGCGTCCAGCAGGCACTGCTCAAGATACTCGAAGGTACGGTCGCCAACGTTCCTCCCCAGGGCGGCCGCAAGCATCCCCACCAGGAATTCACCCCAGTCGACACCACCAACATTCTTTTCATCTGCGGTGGCGCATTCGTCGGACTGGAGAAGGTGATTTCGAAGCGCGTGGGCACCAAATCCATGGGTTTCCTTACACAAGAGGAGCAGCATCGCAACGACGCAACCCACCGCGCCAGCCCCAACCGCCGCGATGTCGACATGCTCGAGTCCGTCCAGCCCGTTGATCTCATTAAGTTTGGCTTCATTCCCGAATTCATAGGCCGCATGCCGGTGGTCGCCGTCCTAGAGGACCTGAGCCGCGATGCCCTGGTCCAGATTCTCACCAAGCCGAAGAACGCTATCGTACGGCAGTATCAGAAGCTTTTCGAATTTGAAAATGTTAGACTGAAGTTTAACGACGACGCCCTCGAAGCGATTGCGGCCCTCGCCATGGAAAGAAAAGTGGGAGCGAGGGGCCTGCGAATGATCCTCGAAGACCTGATGTTGGATTTGATGTACTATCTGCCCTCCTACAAGAAGGTTCGCGAGTTCCTGGTCACAAAGGAAATGGTCATGGCGCAGAAGATCAATATGGCCGTGCTCGAAAAGGCAGGATAGCTCGTTCTTTCGTTCTCTGGTCCGTTAGTTCTTTGTTCCCTGCCGATTCCGAACGAAACGAGCAACTGAACTAAAGAACCAGGAACCAACGAAGCGTCCCCATGCTCACCTCCAAAGAAAAATCCGATACAAAACGCTTGCCGATGATGCCCATACGGGATGTCGTGATCTTTCCGTATATGATGACGCCCTTTGTAGTGGGGCGGGAATCGAGTGTCCGGGCTCTCGAAGAAGCGCTCACGGAAGACAAAAAGATTTTCCTAGCCACGCAACACGACGCATCCGTAGACGAACCCCGCCCGGATGAAATCTACAGCGTCGGCACGGTTGCGAACATCGTGCAAAGCCTCAAACTTCCCGATGGCAACATCAAAGTTCTGGTGGAAGGCGTCGAGCGCGGCAAGATCGTCTCGGTCAGCGAGGACGAAGGCTATTTCCGGGCGGTGGTGAAGACCTTCAACTTCAAGATCGACGCTGGTCCGCAGCTCGAAAGCCTGGTCAGCCGCGTCACGGGACTTTTTGAGCAGTATGTAAAGCTCAGCCAGAACCTGAACTACGAGACCATGATCGCCGCCATCCGCGTGGACGAGCCCGGCAAGCTGGCCGACACCGTGGGCGCGAATCTGCAATTGACCATCGAAGAGAAGCAGGAACTGCTCGAGATCTTCGATCCAGTGGACCGCCTTACGCGCGTCGCGGAAATGCTCGACATCGAGATCGAGAAGCTCAACGTCGATCGCACCATCCAGGGCCGCGTCAAGCGCCAGATGGAAAAGGCGCAAAAAGAGTATTACCTCAACGAGAAGATCAAGGCCATCCAGAAAGAACTGGGCCGCGGCGAAAAGAGCGAGTTCGACGAGCTGAAGAAGAAGATCGACACCGCCGGCATGACCAAGGACGCGCATGAGAAGGCCAACGCCGAATTGAAGCGCCTGGAAAACATGCCGCCCATGTCGGCCGAGTCCACCGTTTCCAGAAATTACCTGGATTGGCTGCTGGCCGTGCCGTGGAAGAAGAAGTCCAAGGAAATCCGCGATCTCAAGTTCGCCCAGCAGGTGCTGGAATCGGATCACTACGGCCTCGAGAAA
>JBGPSX010000045.1:0-13667 GCA_041490325.1 Bryobacteraceae bacterium
CAATGCGATTGCCAGTCCCGAGAGACAGCACTGAAGAGGCGTTCGTCAGTATGGCCGGCGCCACCACAGCGGTGAGTACCGCAAACGGATTGTCGTTCAGAGCAGGCATGCCAACGCGACTAAGATAGCGCCTGTTGTCGCTCTTCTTGTCGCGCGCGGCGACCAGTCGTCCGGGCGCGCCACCCACTCCATTGTCTTCCGGATCTATTGCGTCGCGGTAGCCGTCCAAACCGTCAGCGCCTCCACGGCTCTATAATCGGCGGCGTTGTGGGTGACTAATGGCAAGTTCAACTGCAAGGCCGAGGCCGCGATCCAGGCATCCGCGAAAGTGATAGGTCTGCCTTTTTTCTCACAACCGCTCTTGATACGCGCCCACATTCGAGCCGTGTCAGCGTCCGGCATCAGAGGCGTAAACCGTGTGAGAAAACGGCGCATTAGATCGCGACGGGTAGGGCCCCAGTTCTTGACTTCCATCCCGTACTCTATCTCCGCGATCGTCATCAACGAAACCGCCAAGCGTCTACCGGCAAGGATGGTTTGATACTCGGGTGCAAGGGGATGATTCTTAAACAGGAACGAAACGACGTCGGTGTCCACAACCGCCGGTGTTGTGGAGTCCATCAGAGAGTGACGGGCCGAGAGCCTTCCTTACGAAGCGCGCGGATCAAAGCCACAAATTCTTCGGCGCCTTCTGGATCGTGCTCGGTATCCATTTTCAGATCTTCCAGGCTGACTGGTGGCCTTAAGACGACGCCGGGTGGAAGCACCACCTCATTCCCGCCAATATCTTTCCTTTGCATCCGGTGTGGCATCTCGATTATCAGTTTAGCTCAAGAGGCGGCTGTTTCACTCTTTGCCTAGTCTATACTGCACTGATTTGGAGTTTGTAATCGCGGCTGGGGTTCAAGTCCCTTCTGGCGCCAGTTCTCATACGCGGCTTGACCCCAGCGCGCCCTTGCTATAGCATCCATCCAGGGGGAACCTTCATGAACCGCAGGAACTTCTTTCAGTTGGCTGGCGTCTCGGCCGCGGCTGCCTTTCAGGACAATGCGATCGAGCGTGTTTCTGCCGCAACCAATTACACCAAAGGCCGGACACCGGAAGACGTGGCGGCTGACGAGGATTACTGGGCCGAAATTCGCAATGCCTTCAGCATCGATCGCAACATCGTCAATCTGAACAACGGTCATGTCAGTCCCTCGCCACGCATGGTGCAGGATGCGATGCGGCGCTATCTGGAATACAGCGACATGGGGCCCTGGCACACCATGATCAATGTCCTGGAGCGCCAGGTGGAGACGGTGCGCCGCCGATTGGCACAGGCCGCCGGCGTAGATCCCGAAGAAATCGCCATCACGCGCAACGCCAGCGAGTCGCTCGAAAATGCCCAATACGGCGTGGATTTGAAATCCGGCGACGAAGTGCTGACCACCAACCAGGATTACCCGCGCATGCTCACAACCTTTCGCCAACGCGAGCGACGCGAAGGCATCGTGCTGAAGACCATCTCCTTCCCAGTGCCGGTACCGAGCGCGGACGATCTCTATCAGCGGTTCGAGCGAGCCGTGACGCCTAAAACGAAGCTAATCTTGCTCTGCCACATCACGAATCGTACCGGTGTGATCTTTCCCGTCAAACGCATCTGCGAGATGGCGCACGCGCGCGGCATTCCGGTGATCGTCGATGGCGCGCACGCTTTCAGTCACTTCCCCTACAAAATTTCCGATTTGGATTGCGACTACTATGGCGTGAGTTTGCACAAGTGGACTTATGCTCCAGTCGGAACAGGGTTCCTCTACGTAAAGAAATCCAGGATTGCGAGCACGTGGTCGCTCATGGCCTCGCCGGCGCGGCAGGCCGACGACATTCGGAAGTTTGAGGAGATCGGAACGCACCCGGCGGCCAATCACGACGCGATCAGCGAGGCCCTGATCTTCAACGAAAACATTGGGATCGACCGCAAAGCCGCGCGTTTGCGCTATCTCCGGGACCGTTGGGCCAACCGGCTGTCGCAAAATCCCAACGGCAAGATCCTGCATAACCTGGAGCCAAGCCTGTCCTGCGGCATCGGATTCCTGGGATTCCATGGCGCGGACGTGCAGAAAATCCACGATGATCTCTGGAACAAGTACGGACTGCTGACGGCAGCGGTGATGCATGAGGAGTACGGCGGGCTTCGCGTCACGCCCAATATCTACAGCACTGTGCGAGACATCGACTTCTTTAGCGACATGGTGGAACGCGAGCTGAAAAGCGCTTAGCTGGCCCGCTTGGCTTTGCGCATCGGCACTCCGCACAACTCGGCGAGCATTGCCTCGGTGGCGCGCACTCGGCCGGCGGCCAGTTGCAGTGCGCGCCGTAGAAGCTCGGCGGCCAACTCCGGATCCGCTTGCAGCAGGGCGGAAAGACTGGAGCCATTCAGGCACAGCGCGCGGCACTCTTCCCGCACGCGTACTTGAAATAGCGTGTCTTGTTCGTCCAGTAACGCGGACCAACCAAAAGCATCTCCCGCTCCAAGATCCTGGACGCGCACCGTGAATGCGCGGGCCTTCACCTCAATCGAGACACTCCCCGACAACAGCAGGTAGAAATACCTGGATTGCTGGCTGGCCATGAGTGGCAGTTCGTTCTCCCGAAAGGTCACCTCGCGAGCCAGTTCGGCCAACCGGCCAAGTTGGGAATCAGTCAGCCCGGACAAGAACCTATGTCCTTTCACCAACTCAGTCAGCGACATATTTCCCCCAACTGTGAGCTAAACGCCCCACTAGATGTTGTCTATAGCGCCCATGCGGGTCGCAAACTGGCTTGGCTGCACCTCAGGGGCCATCTCGGTATCTGGATTGCTGGATAGTTGCGACGGGGACGCAGCATGCGTTCGTTGCTAAGGGATTTTCGTCATGCCTTTCGCGGATTGCTGAAGGCGCCGGTAGTCACGGCGGTCGCGGTGTTGGCGTTGGCGCTGGGTATCGGGGTCAATACCTCCAGTTTTACGGCTGTCAATGCTATCGTTCTGCATCCGTTGCCCTACCCCGGCTTGGCTCGAATCGTGACGCTTTGGGAAACGATGCCGAAGCTTCGCACTGTACGGGACGCCGTGGCGCCGGCCAATTTCCTAGACTGGCGAGAACAGAGCAGCTCTTTCGAACAGGTTGCCGCGTACCGCCGTTGGAGCGTAAACCTGACCGGTGTAGACGAGCCGGAGCGAGTGCAAGGGTGCGTGGTTTCGCCGAGCTTTTTTGCGCTATTGGGAATAAAGCCCCTCCTGGGCCGGACTTTCTTAAAGGACGAAGAAGAACCCGGACGCGACGCGGTGGTCGTCGTTAGTCAAGGTTTTTGGCAGAGGCGGTTGGCATCCGCGCCCGATGTGGCCGGGAAAACGATCACACTCGGTGGTCGCGGCTACACTGTCGTAGGTGTGATGCCCTCCGATTTCGACTATCCATTGGCCACCGACCTTTGGGCGCCGCTGGCACTCACGGCTGAGCAAAGGAATCAGCGTTCCACCCACAACCTGGTAGTCCTGGCACGCCTCAAGAAGGAGATTTCCATCGCCCAGGCTCGCGCCGAGATGCAGACCATCGCCCGGCGCATCGAGCAGCGGTACCCGCAAACGAACGAAGCGCGAGGGATCCTAGTGGTGCCGTTGCGCGAACTCATTAACAACATCGCGGACCGCTTTGTCATGACGCTACTGGGCGCCGCGGCCTTCGTGCTTCTGCTGGCCTGCGCTAATGTCGCGAACCTGCAGCTCGCGCGTGCCAGCGGGCGGCAAAAGGAGGTGGCAGTCCGATCCACCCTCGGAGCCAGCCGTTTTCAGATCGCGCGCCAGTTGCTGGCCGAAAGCACTCTGGTCGCACTGATTGGTGGCGCACTCGGCTTATTCCTCGCTAACCTGAATCTCGCTTACACGCGATCCAGCTTTCCGCCTTCGGTGTTGCGATGGATAGCGGGCTTGAAGTCGATGCACATCGACGGCACAGTGATCGCGTTCACGTTCGCCGCATCGCTATTGGCCGGTGTTCTCTGCGGTGTACCGGCTATCTGGCAACTCGTTCTGCGAACGGCCGTCACGGATCTCAACGAAGCCCTGAAAGAAGGTGGACGTAGCAACAGTGCCGGCCCTTCCCGCAGCCGGCTGCAAAGCGCGCTCGTGATCAGCGAGGTGACGCTCGCGCTGGTGCTACTGGTCGGCGCTGGACTCATGGTTAAGACCTTCCAGCGAATGTTGACGCTCAATGCCGGATACAATCCGAAAAACCTTTTGAGTATGGACGTCTCGCTTCCGGCGCTCAAGTATCGCGAGGACTCACAGATCGCCGCCTTCTTCAGCGAACTGGCGCATGACTTAGAAACCATTCCGAACGTGAAGGTGGCCGCCGCGTCCAGTAACTTGGGAAATCCCGGCGCGGTATTGATTGAAGGGCAGCCCGATCCACGGCCGGGCGAGCCTCGACCCCAAATCCAAGCTGTGAGCGATCATTATTTCCAGGCCATGGAAATACCTATCTTGCAGGGCCGGGCGATTTCCGAACAGGATGGAAAAGACTCACTGCGCGTGGTTGTCGTCAGCGAATCGATTGCTCGCCACTATTGGCCCGTTGCGCCACCGATAGGCCATAGGATCAGGCTGGCAGGCTCGCAGCCGGATTGGTTGACAGTGGTGGGAGTTTCCGGTGAGATACGGCAGTGGTTCGATGGCGCCGAGATTCCCATGGTCTACCTTCCCAATCTCCAGGTTCCCAGCCGTTCGATGAATCTGGTGATGCGCACGCCCGCTGATCCAATGCAAGCTGCTAGCGCCGCTCGCGCCAAGGTCTACGGCATCGATCGCAATTTGGCCGTGTACGACCTGAAGAGCATGGAGCAGATACTAAATGAAGAGACGTCCGGCGTACGAGTTTCGGCAGCCATGATGGGTATGTACGCTAGCATCGCCCTGCTATTGGCCGCCACTGGAATTTACGCCGTGATCTCCTATTCGGTGGCCCAGCGCACGCACGAGGTCGGCGTCCGGTTAGCGCTCGGTGCTCGACGAACCGATGTCCTGAAGATGATTCTATGGCGAGCCTTACGGATGGCTGGCATTGGGCTGGCGATTGGGATTCCGGTCGCAATCGCGCTGACTCGCTTGATGTCGAGTGTTCTGTTGAACGTGGTGGCGCTGGATTCGCTCACGTTTGCAGCCTTCACCATTTTATTGGGCTGTTCGGCCGTGCTGGCCGGGCTTATTCCCGCCTACCGGGCCGCCAAAGTGGATCCACTGGCCGCCCTGCGTCACGAGTAAAAAAAAGGGGCGCTCAACGCGCCCCAACCGATCAGTACAATTGATCGACTTGCCTGCCTGCTATTTCGCGCCCGTGAGAATCGGAACTTCACGATGCGTCGGTTTCAGCTCCGGTACAGGAATGACAACTTCCAGAACGCCATTGGTCAACTCGGCCTTGATCAGTTCTGGTTTGGCTCCCTTGGGAAGAGGGATCGACCGATAGAACTTGCCGTAGCAGCGTTCAGACCGGTAAATACCTTCCTCCTTCTCTTCTTTCACGCGTTTCCGCTCGCCTTCGATTACCAAGGCCTCTTCGATCAACTCCACCTTGATGTCCTCTTTGGCGATGCCCGGCAGTTCGACCAACACCAGGAATTTGCCGTCCTTGTGTTTGACCTCGAGCGATGGCGCCCACAGGTCGAACTCCGATGGCGGGACAAAGCCCGCAAACGTGCGATCCACTTCATCGGTGAAACGCTTCATGAGCCCAAACGGGTTGGCGCCGAACATCTTGCCGAACGGGAAGGCCGGGAAATACGCTTCTGGACGAGCCGTCAACGTTCCCCCGTTCTCGGCACGAACTTTGATTTCAGGCATATGAATCTCCTTTCTATGAAACGACAGTCAAACGGCCGGAAAGCCGCGACATATTTTCATTTCGATCACGCGCAACGTGTGCGGGTCGCAGCGGCTTTCAGCTCCTTGTGCCGTTGTATCCGCACCGTTGCGCGATTCAGGAACGAGTGAATGATTCCCATTTCCATTTGCAACTCAGTTACCGGCGGAGTAAGGTCTCCGCAGCCGAGAGCCTACAACTCTATGAACGGTACGCTACCGAGCTGCTGACCGATTTGACACACCCAGACTGAGCGAAGTCTCTCAAGTTCGTACCCAATCAGCCACCCGCATCTTGATACAACAGAAGCGTGGGGAAGACGACAACCCGCGCAGTGCTCCTGGCCGGATTCGGCGGGCTTCTGGTCTTGATGGCCTTCGCCGGATTCGACGCCGTTTCGATACTGCGTCAAATCCAAACTCGCAACGAGCAGCTCCGTGCGAACTTTCTGGAGCGAAACCGGACACTCGAGCAGATCCGGTCCGATCTCTATCTTTCTGGAACCTATGTTCGCGACTATCTCCTGGAGCCAGATTCGCGGAATGCGGAAACGCATCGTACCAGCCTGGAAAAAACGCATCGCGAAATGGATGCCGCGCTCCAGGCCTATCAGCGTTTTCTTCCGGCGCCTGAGGCGGCCGCGTTTGCCGGCCTCGAGCAGGGTTTGAAAGACTATTGGCAGGTTCTGGATCCGGCGCTACGCTGGAGCCCCGAGCAGCGCCGCGAGCGAGGCTATCCGTTCCTGCGCGATGAAGTGTTTCCACGCCGCATGACCATGTTGCGGATTGCGGACCAGATCGCCGCCATCAATGAAGAGCAATTGAATGCCGGCAATCGCCAGGTGGGTAGCCTGTTCTCTCAGTTTCGGCGGCGGCTTGGAATAACGCTAGCCGTCACGCTCGGGATCGGTCTGGTTCTGGCCGCGTTCAGCATTTCGCGGACCCTGGCGCTGGAGCGCACGGCGAGTCTACGCTATGCCGAGATCGCCAAGGCGCGGGAAGAGTTGAAGGAGCTTTCGGCGCGCCTGGTGGAAGCGCAGGAGAATGAACGCCGGGCTATTTCGCGCGAACTGCATGACGAAGTGGGACAGTCGCTGTCGGCGGTCTTGCTCGAACTGGGTAATCTGTCGGCTGCATGGTCGGAAGGCGCGCCGAAGGAATTACGCGGCCATGTGGACGTGATCAAGAAGCTGGCCGAGAACAGCGTCCAGGTTGTCCGCAATATGGCATTGCTTTTGCGGCCTTCGATGCTGGATGACTTCGGGCTTGTTCCGGCGCTGCAATGGCAGGCGCGCGAGGTTTCCAAACGAACCGGAATGCGCGTCGATGTGGCCGCCGACGATGTTTCCGACGCGCTGCCCGAGGAGCACAAGACCTGCGTCTATCGGGTGGTGCAAGAGGCGCTCAACAATTGCTCGAAGCACGCCGCCGCGCACCTGGTGCGAGTGACAGTCCGCGAAGAACAAACGAAGTTGCTGCTCTCGATTCAAGATGACGGTCAGGGATTCGAGACTCGCAGCCAGCGCGGGCTCGGACTCCTGGGCATGGAAGAACGCGTCACGCACCTGGGAGGATCGTTTCGAGTGGATTCGCAGCGCGCGCAAGGCACGTTACTCAGTATCGAACTGCCGTTGTCCGAATCGGACGGTGCGAAAGCATGATTCGCATTGTGTTGGCGGACGATCATGTCGTCATGCGCAACGGTCTGCGGCTGCTGCTGGAGCGTCAGCCGGATTTTGAAGTGGTGGGCGAGGCCGCTGACGGAAGAGAGACGGTGGAGGCCTGCGATCGAACCAAGCCGGATGTGGTGGTCTTGGACATCGCCATGCCAAACCTGAACGGCATCGAGGCAGCCCGCCAAATCACGAGTAAAGCGCCGCAGGTTTCCATCGTTGTGTTGAGCATGCATGCCGATGAGGCCTACGTGTTACGCGCCTTGAAGGCCGGAGCGCGCGCCTACCTGCTGAAGGATTCCGTGGAAGCGGATTTGATCGCCGCCATCCGCGCCGTGAGTCAGGGCAAGGCGTTCTTCAGTCCCGCGATCAGCAGAATGCTGGTGGACGACTACGTTCGCAGGCTGGAGCAACGGGGCGTGGAGGACAGCTACGAACTTCTCACCACGCGCGAGCGCGAGATTTTACAATTGCTGGCCGAAGGGAAATCGAATAAGGAAGTTGCGGCTATCCTCAGCCTCAGCCTGTACACGGTGGAAACGCACCGCGGAAACATCCTGCAAAAGTTGAACCTGCACAGCGTTCCCGAGCTCATTCTGTACGCGGTGCGGAAGGGAGTGATCTCGTGAGGGCGGCCGCGGCGAAGCGGACGGTATGCGTCACCTCTTCCTCGCGGAATGGTTTCGCCAGCACATCGTATCCGCCGCAGCGGATAACCTCTTCCCAGAGATAATCGTCCACGACGAATGAGGCGAGAATAATGCACGCATGCCGCGCGGCTAGCCGGCGGATGGCGTCGCGCCAGTCGATGCCCGGTAAATCGCGGTCGTAGAGAACGATGGCCGTTGAGGGCGCACGATCCAACTCTTTGAGATCCTTTGCGCAGAACACGCGCCAGCCCGCGTCCTCGAGAATCCGCTGCAGGCGAATCCGGTCCGGCTCGGACGCGGTGATGGCGAGCACATCGCGGGCATCGGATCTGTCTTTCTTCCACTTCTCAAACATCGGCTATCGAATGCTGGCGGTTTGGTAGGCTAGAATCGCGCGCCGCGCCTGATAGTCATACTTAGCGCGAGCACTGTCGATTTCCGCGGAAGTTTCGTTCAATTGGGCCTGGCTCAATTCGACGATCGAACCAAGGCCAAGATCGTAACGCGACTGGGCCAGATCGCGGCCCAGCATCGCTTGATCGAGCAACTGCGCTGTCAGGCCAAGGCGCTCGAAAGCATTCACTACGTTCAAGTATGCGATCCGGACGTCGCGCGCCACGCGATTCTCGGCGTCCTTGAGGCGCTGCGTGACGGCTCGCGCACGCAATTCGGCTTCGGTCTGCCTGGCATGGAAGAGGCGTCCGTTAAAGATCGGGATGTTCACGTTCAGTCCGATCGCGCCGTAGTGATCTCGTAAGGCGGCCTGTCCGGTGGGCACGTAGCCGACGCTCGCGAGTGAGCTGATGGTCGGCCGGTTCAAATCCTGTTCCGCGCGTGCGAATTGTCCCGCTGCCCCTTCTTCCGCGCGCAGACTCTCAAGTTCCGGACGCTTGCGGATAGCGGTACTAACCAGGTCCGCCAGGTCTTTGGAATACTCCGCTGGAAGAGGTTCCTCGGCAAGCTGAAAAGGTTGCTGCGCGGGCAGCCCGAGAGCGGAGGTAAAAGCGGCCTGCGCAGATTCCAGATCATTCCGTGCACTCGCGAGATCCAGCCTGGCGCCTGCCAGATTGACGTTAGCGAAACTCAAATCGAGACGTGATTTCAATTGGCTCTCGGTGAGCGCCTTAACCTGATCGGCTACCGTCTGGCGCGCTTGCACAGTCTGTTCGGCGACGGTGAGGACGGCCTGAGCGCGTAGCACGCCGAAGTAGGTTTGCGTAACACCGAGGATTACCTGGTCCTTGGTGGTTTCCGCGTTCTGGTTCTCAGCTTGCGCGCGAAGCCTGGCGCTGCCGATCAGGTTCGACGTCCGGCCGAAGTCGGTAACAAGCTGGCTGACTGTGATGCCGGAAGCCAAGCGGTTGTAGATGACTGGATTGTTGAGCGCTCCCGCCGCCAAACGGCTTCCGGTCAGGGCTCCTGCGCCGGTGACGCTACCGAATACGGTTGGAAGCTGCGCGGACTGGGCCTCGGTAATCACTTGCCCGGCGGCCTGGGCGGTGAATTCGGCGGACTGGATCGCAGGATGATTGCGCAGGGCGAGCTGTTCGGCTTCGGCGAGCGTCAGCCGCTGCGCCTGTGCAAAACAACCTAGAGAAAACGCAAAGCACGCTGCGAGTGTGAATCTCATGCCTCACGGTTTCGATAGGTCAAATAGTAGCCTGCGGGGACCAAGAAGACCGTTAATATGACCGAGAGCGTGAGTCCACCGATGATGGCGCGAGCGAGCGGCGCGTAAGATTCGCTGCCTTCACCCAGGTTGAGGGCCATTGGAAGCAGGCCGATGATGGTCGCAAGCGACGTCATCAACACGGGCCGCAACCGGACCCTGCAGGCCATCCCGACTGCCTGGCGTACGTGGATGCCAGTGGCGCGCAGCCGCCGCGTAAATTCGACGATCAGAATGCTGTTGGAGACCACGATGCCCACCAGCATGACGACGCCCATGAGCGACATCACATTCAAAGTTGTGCCGGTGAAGTACAGAATCAACAGCACTCCGCTAATAGCAGGCGGCACAGCCAGCAGAATGATAAATGGATCGAGGAACGACTTGAACTGCGCCACCAGAAGCAGATAGAGCAGCACTAACGACAGCAGCAACCCGATCCCGAAACTGCGGAACGACGTGCGCATACCTTGCACCATGCCGCGCAGCGTCACAAGCAGGCCCGCGGGAATCTTCGTGGTTGCGATAATTTCGTCGATCGAATTCGCGACAGCCCCCAGGTCTTCAGTGGTAGGCCGCACATAAACGTCGATGGTTCTGCGCAACTGATAATGATCCACCTCGGTTGGCGAGTCGATACGGCGGATACTACTCACTGCGTCCAAACGCGCCGGGAGAATGTGACTGGCTGAACGCAGCGGGATGGACTTCAAATCGAGCAGGCTATTCACCTGCTGCTCTGGATATTGGACCGTCAGCATGTAATCCTGGCCGGTCCGCGGATCCACCCAGTAGCTGGGCGCGATCATCTGATTGGAGGTGAGCGCCGTGATCAGGTTGTTGACCACTTCCTTCTGGGACAACCCGAGTTGGCTGGCGCGCTCGCGGTCGACGTTCAACTGCAGCGCCGGATAGTCGAGATCCTGCGGAATAAAAACGTCGCTGATTCCGGGCAGTTGCTTAATACGCGCAGCGATGCCCTGTGCGGTTCGAATCCCCGCCTGCATATTCGTTCCCGCCACTTGCACGTCGATAGGAGCGGGCAGGCCGAGATTGAGCACGGCATCCACTAAGCCGCCGGATTGAAAGTAGCTGGTCAATTCCGGCAGATCGGTTTCCATCCTTTTCTTCACCATCGACATATATTCGTAGCTGCCGATTTTGTGTTCCTGCTTGAGTGCAACTTGAACAGTGGCGGTGTGCATCTGCGAATTACTGGTATAGATGGCGGAGAATCCCGCGGCCGACCCGATGTTGGACACGATCATGTCCAGGTCTTCCGGCTTCACGATTTCCCGAATGAGATTCTCGACCTTCGCGACTTCAGCGTTGGTGACCGAAAGGCGCGTTCCAGAAGGAGCCTTGAGATTGATTACGAACTGTCCGGCGTCCGTGCGGGGAAAAAACGACAAACCGATCCGCGGCCATAGCGCGAGACTGCACCCGAACGCGAGGACAAACGCGGCCAACGTCAGTATCGGCTGGCGAAGCGTGATACCAACCAGGCCATCATATCCGCGCAGCATTCTATCGAAGCCCTTGTTGAACCATGCATTGAAGCGAGCGCCGAGGCCTTTCGGTTTGTGCGCCGAGGCTTCCTCGACGTCGTGATGGCCGTGCGCCGTTTTGACGAATCGGGCGCAAAACAGGGGAACCACTGTGAGAGCTACGGCGTACGATGCAAACAGCGAAATGACCACTGCCACCGCCAGCGCCGAGAACAGGAACTTGCTCACGCCGTAGAGAAAGGTGACCGGGAAGAACACAATCACCGTTGTCAGGGTAGCGGCCAGCACGGGCAGAGCTACTTCCTGGCCTCCCTTCACCGCGGCCACAGCCGGCGATTCGCCCATTTCAAGATGCCGATAAATGTTTTCGAGAACCACGACGGAATTGTCGATCAAGCGCGAAAAGGCGAGCGCAAGCCCGCCCAGCACCATGCTGTTCACCGTGCCGCCCGCGAGCCACAAAATGAAAAACGTCGCCAGAGCCGAAAGAGGGATGGAGAAGAACACCGCGACGGTGGCGCGCATGCTTCCGAGAAAAATCAGGATCATGACCGAGGTGAGAACCAGGCCGAGTCCGCCTTCGTGGAGCAGTGTCTCAATAGCGGACTTTACGAAGCGCGCCTGATCGAAGACCACTCTGGTCACGAGCTGCGGCGGCACATCGAAGAGATTAGAAAGAACTCCCCGAACGCCGTCCACGATGGCGATGGTATTGGTATCGCCACCCTGCTTTAGCACGGGCAAGTAAACCGAGCGATTGCCATCGACGCGTACTATGTTGGTCTGAATCTGCTCGGCATCTTTAGCGTATCCGACATCGCTCACTTTGACGGATGCTTGTCCAACGGTGGAGAGTGGCAGGTTGTTTATGTCGTCCGTGTCGCTGAGCTGGCTGTTGGTGTAGATGTTGTAATCGAGCGGCCCGATTTGAGCATCGCCGGCCGGAAGAATCAGGTTCGATTCGTTCACGGCGCGGACTACGTCCATCAGGCTCAATTGGTGAGCTTCTAGCTTGAACGGGTCGGCGTACACCATGATCTGGCGGTAGCGTCCGCCGAAAGGCACCGGAACCGAGGCGCCGGAAACGCTGGCGAGCTGGTTTCTCACCGCAAATTGCGCATAGTCGCGGAGGCGTGTCTCGCTGAGTCCTTCGCCTTTCAGCGTGACCAGGCACACCGGCAGGCTGGATGCGTCGAACTTGAGAACCACCGGCGGCAATGTGCCGGGAGGCAGGCGGCGCAACTGCGCCATGGCGAGATTCGAAATCGTGGTAACGGCGGAGTCGGGATTCGTGCCGGGCTGAAAGAAAACCTTTATGATGCTGACGCCGGTCAGCGATCTGGATTCGATGTGCTCAATTCCACTGCCCAACGTGAAGAAACGTTCAAAGCGGCTGGTGATGTCGGCTTCGATCTGCTCCGGCGGCATTCCGTTGTAGAACGTCGCCACCACCACGA
Source organism: Bryobacteraceae bacterium (assembly GCA_041490325.1). Lineage (GTDB taxonomy): Bacteria > Acidobacteriota > Terriglobia > Bryobacterales > Bryobacteraceae > Palsa-89. The sequence goes on from JBGPSX010000045.1 coordinate 12,839, forward strand.
CCGGAATGTTCATCGGTGGAAACATGTCCACCGGCATTCGCGCGACGGCCGAGATTCCGACCACCGTGATCACCAGACACAGGACGATGATCAAGTAGGGAGTGGCGATCGCAAATCTCGACACTAGGCGCCTCCCTTGGCCGTCATGTCGACAATCTTCGGAGTCACCTGCTGGCCGGCCTTGAGCTGGCTTCGATTGCCCGTCACCACCAGGTCGCCCGCCTGCAAGCCTGACTTGATCTCGACGCTGTCTGACGTTTCAATCCCCACCTGCACCCGCCGTTCTTCGACCCGCCCCTCGGCGTTCACCAGGAGCACGATTCGCTTCTCGTCTGTTCCTCCCAGAGCCTGGACGGGGACGGCAAGAGCGTGAAGGCTCTCTGAGAGCGGCAGGCTCACTTCGGCATACATGCCGGGCACGATCGTGAGTTGAGGATTGGGCACGTCTACTTCGGTCTCCATGGTCCGCGTGGAAAACTGCAGGACGCCGGCGAACCTCGCAATGCGGCCTGCGAAGGTCCGGTGCAGAGTTGGCACGCTCACCTCCACACTCTTGCCGATTCTGATCACCGGAACCTCCGATTCAGGAACCGGCAAAATCAGACGCAGCATCTCATTTTCCGACAAACGTACCAATGGAAGAGCTTGCGTTGTGGATGCAGTTCCGGCTTGGATCATTGCGCCGGTATTCGCGAAGCGCTTCGTGACTACGCCTGCAAACGGGGCCGTGACGCGCGTGTAGTCGAACATCGTGTTGATCTTGGTTTGCTCCGCCTGAGCGACTCCCACCTGTTCTTCCGCGGCGACCAATGCAGAACGGGCGCCTGCG
>JBGPSX010000046.1:0-13650 GCA_041490325.1 Bryobacteraceae bacterium
CGCTGGGTCGCCGCCAGCGTGGTTGACGTCGAAGTCGCCGGCCGAATCCGCGCCTGGGAACGCGAGCACGCGAAGACGGGCGGGTTGCGCTGGCCCATCCTGATAGCGCTCGCTTTCGGCGCCTTGCTGCTCGGAGCGGGCGTGCTGCTCTTTGTATCCGCGCATTGGGATGAACTCCCGGCCAGCCAGCGAATGTCGCTGGTGGTCTTGATGGTTGGCGTCTTCCATGTAGCCGGCGCGGTGGCGTCAGAAAAATTCGAAGGACTCGCAGTCGCTCTGCACGCCATCGGAACTATCTCGCTCGGCGCCGGCATCGCTTTTGCGGGACAGATCTTCCATCTCTCGGCACATTGGCCGGCCGCGATTCTGATGTGGGCCGTGGGCGCCGCGATCACTTGGGCTCTGCTGCGGCACTGGACGCATGCCGCGTTCACAGCCATCCTGGTGCCCTATTGGCTGTCCGGCGAATGGTGGGTGTGGAACCACAGGGATTTTGTTCCGATCGCGGCCGGCGTCACCGGCTTGTGTTTCACCTATCTCAGCGCACGGCGCGGCGCCGGCGACAGCGCGGTTCGAAAGGCGCTCGCGTGGATCGGCGGACTCGCGCTGCTCCCGTCGGCGTTCACCGTTGCCTTCGAGAATCACCATTACTACAATTGGCCGTCGGATTGGATCGCCTGGTTGGTTGCCACCCTGGGGCCGCTGGCCTTGGCATTCGCGTTGCGCGGTCGCGAGGCCGTTTGGAATGCGATCGCCATTGCGTGGAGTATCATCTTCGCGGCGATCAGTAGCGTGCGAACCGACTACCTGCCTCTCTACATCTGGTGCGCCATCGGCGCGGCCGGCCTGGCCGCCTGGGGAATTCGCGACGGACGCGCGGAGCGAATCAATCTCGGCATCGCGGGCTTCGCGATCACGCTGCTCACGTTCTATTTCTCGAGCGTCATGGACAAATTAGGCCGGTCCGCCAGCCTGATCGGTCTCGGCCTTCTATTTCTCGGCGGTGGCTGGCTGCTCGAACGAACCCGCCGCCGGCTGGTGGCTCGCCTTCATCCGGAGGTTGCATGAAACCGCTCTATCGTGGATTAGCCGTCGCAGCGCTACAATGCGCGATTGTCCTGAGCGTGGCCGGCAAGTATGCCTGGGATCGCGAGCGCTTGCCGCGCGTATGGATAAAAACTGCGCCGTACGATCCCAACCTTCCGATCCGTGGCCGTTACGTTAGCCTGCGAGTGGAAGCGGATGGGCCGAGCACGGGAGGCAACACGTGGATACCAGTCCGACTGTCCGTTGAGAATCAGCGACTGGTCGCGACTCCCGATTCGACGGACGTCACCGTCAACGCCTCCTGCTCGCCGGGCCGTTGTGTGCTGACGGAGCCGGTCGCGTTCTTCATCTCTGAGCACGTGGCCGATCCGTCGCGACGCGAACCTGGAGAAGAACTCTGGGTCGAAGTCAGCGTGCCGCCCAACGGTCCGCCCCGGCCGCTTCAACTCGGCGTCAAAAAGGACGGCGTACTTCGCCCGCTCGACTTGCGGTGAAATAGAGATTCACCTGAATGTCGAAAGATCTCCGCAACACAATCCTGCTGGCGCTGGTGGTTATCTTCGCCGGCTTAGCGATTTGGACGCTGTTGCCATTCTCAGCCCCGAAGACAAACGACTTCGGCTACATCTCAGCCTGCCCCTTCGCACCATGGAGCACACTAGCCCTGCTCCTGGCAGCAGGCGTCATCTGGGCCATCCGGCAATACCTGATGACCCGCGCCGATTGACGCCACCCCGCGCGCAACGATAACATCCGACCATGCGCGAAGCTGTGATTGTTGACGCGGTCCGAACGCCCGTAGGACGCCGCGATGGGGCTCTCAAGAACTGGCACCCAGTAGATTTGTTGGCTCATACATTGAACGCTGTGGTGCAGCGAACCAAGCTCGACCCCGCGCTCATCGACGACGTCATCGCGGGCTGCGTCATCCAAGCAGGCGAGCAAGCCTACAACGTAGCTCGCAACGCCGTTCTCGCCGCCGGTTTTCCTGAGTCAGTACCTGGCGCCACCGTCGACCGCCAATGCGGATCCAGCCAGCAAGCCGCGCATTTCGCCGCGCAGGGCGTGATCGCGGGGAGCTACGACATCGCGATCGCGTGCGGCGTCGAGTGCATGACGCGCGTCCCCATGGGTTCGAACGGCGCAGGCCCCGGAAAACCGTTTGGACCGGGCGTTGCCAAGCGCTACAACAATGTCGTCTTTCATCAAGGCATCGGCGCTGAGATGATGGCGGAGCGCTGGAACATCACGCGCAGCGATCTCGACGCCTTCAGCCAGGAGAGTCATCGCCGCGCCGCGCGCGCGACGGAAGAAGGCCGGTTCTGCAACGAGATCACACCTGTTCCCATCGACAGCCAAAATGGTCCGTCGCACATGACGCGCGACGAAGGCATCCGGCCCGATGCCAATCTCGAAAAGATGGCCACGCTGAAGCCCGCCTTCAAGCCAGATGGCGTGGTTACCGCAGCCAATTCGTCGCAGATCAGCGACGGCGCCGCGGCGCTGCTGATCATGGAGCGCGACACTGCCGAACGCATGGGCCTCCGTCCACTGGCGCGATTCGTCACCTTCGTCGTGGCCGCGGAGGATCCCGTGATCATGTTGTCCGCTCCGATTCCGGCGACGCGCAAAGTGCTGGAACGCTCCGGACTAGCGATCGGCGACATCGATCTTTTTGAAGTCAACGAAGCCTTTGCGAGCGTCCCCATTGCCTGGCAGCGCGAGCTGGGCGCAGATCCCGCGCGCGTGAACGTCAACGGCGGTGCGGTGGCTCTCGGCCATCCGCTCGGCGCAAGCGGCGCGCGATTGATGACCACGCTGGTGCATGAGCTGCAACGCACCGGCGGCCGCTATGGTCTGCAGACCATGTGCGAAGGCGGTGGCATGGCCAACGGCACGCTCATCGAACGCCTCTAACTGGATTTAGACCCCGGAGCTTGATCTAAAATTAGTCTATGCCGTGGCGGTTTCAAGCCGCGCTCCTTCTGCTCGCTCTCACGCCAGCGTTCTGCCAACCCGAAAAACTCGCTGTGGGAAAATTTCTGGTGGCCGGCCGCGACTTGGCCGATCCCAACTTCGCCGAGGCGGTGGTGCTGCTGTTGCACTACGACGAAGACGGAGCGATGGGCCTGATCATCAACCGGCGCACCGATGTGACGCTCGCGCGCTTGTTTCAGGATTTCAAAGAGGCCAAGGGCCGGAAGGATGAGGTCTACATCGGCGGACCGGTGGAGTTGCAGACTGTTCTCGCCTTGCTGAAATCGGCGATCAAACCGGACGGCGCAGAAAGAGTGTTTAGCGACGTGCATCTGGTGTCGAGCAAAGCTCTGTTGCAGAAGACCCTGGCTGAGGGCGCCGAGGCCAGCGCATTTCACGTTTTCGTCGGATACTCCGGTTGGGGCGCGGGACAACTGGAACACGAGATCAAACTCAACGCATGGCACATCCTGCCCGCGGATGCGGCTTCGGTGTTCCAGTCCGATCCGGACTCGCTGTGGCCGCGCCTGATCCGCCGCACCGAAATGCAGATCGCCGCCGCGCCTACCACACCAAACGATTCAAGACGATCTTTCCGTCATTGATCACCAGCAGCACGTCGCCGAGTCCGGTGACGTCTTTGAGCGGGTTGCGCTCCACCACTACCAAATCCGCTTCGAGACCGGCGCGGATGGAGCCGGTGCGATTTGAAATTCCCAAACACTCGGCGGCAATCGATGTCGCGGATTGAATCGCCTCCATCGGCGACAGACCAGCGCCGGCGAGTTCCGCAATTTCGTGCGGGATGCGGCGGTAACTCGTCGGGCCATAGGACGTATCGGTGCCAGCGACAATCTTGACTCCGATTCCATGGGCATGCGTGGTCATTTCGCGAACACGCGGAAGCATGTAGCGTCCACGGATAGAGAGCCCGGCGTTGTCGTAGTCGCCGCCCGGCTCGATCAGATCGATGACGGTGGCGATGGTCGGCGCCAGATACGTTCCGCGCTTCTTCATTTCGCCGAGCGTTTCGTCGCTCAAGTACGTTCCATGCTCGATGGAGCGAACACCGGCGCGCACCGCGGCGGCTGCGCCCTCGTCTCCATGCGCGTGCGCTGCAACAGGAATGTTGCCGGCCGAAGTCGCCGCGTCGACGATTGCAGCCATCTCTTCATCGGTAAACGTTCGCTTGCGCGGATCGGTGTCCGGCGTGCCGGCGCGCTCCGTGGCGAGGATCTTGATGACTTGCACTTTGCGTTCCAGGTTGGCTGCGACTACACGCCGTACGTTCGCAGTGCCGGAAACGCCGCGCATGAGATCGATGAGCTTCGGAAAATCGAGAAAGAGCTCTTCCGCCGGCTGCGGCCGCACGTGATAGCCAGAGGCAACAAAGTCGGGAATATCAGAAGCGCCATTGCGGTGCAACTCGCGAAACCCAACGTCCACGAAACTGCTGACACCCATGCTGCGCACAGTGGTTGCGCCAGACAGCAGCGCTCGCCGCGCAGACGCAAAATTGCTGATGTGAACGTGCGCGTCAATGTAACCGGGCAGCAGCCACTTGCCCTTGAGATCGAGCACAGTAGAGCCGTCAGGCGCGGCACGATCGCCGGACTGCACGCTCTCGATCCGCCCGTCGCGAACGACCACGGTCGCTGCAAGTTGTGGCTGAGCAGAAACTCCATCGATGACGTTGGCATTCTTGAGGACGAGCGTCTGTCCCGAGCAAACGGAGACACAAAGGACCAGCAGGAGAAGCTTGCGCATTGTGCTTGATAGTCTATCAAGCGGGCTTTTGGTTTACTCTGACCGCAACGTGGTTATCGGATCTACTTCGGACGCCCGGCGCGCCGGAATGAAACACGCGGCGGCCGTCACCGCAATCATGAGCAGCGAAGCGCCGCAAAGAATCCAGGGATCATGTGGACTGATTTCAAACAAAAGCGTTTCGAGCACGCGCGTCAGCGCCAGCGTAGCGCCAAGGCCAATCACCAGCCCAATGAGTCCGAGCTTCAATCCGCGGCCCAGCACCAAAAGAAAAACGCCACGCGCATCGGCCCCAATGGCCATCCGCACACCGATCTCCTGTCTACGCTGCGCCACCGACCACGACATCACTCCATAAATCCCGATCACCGCCAACGTCACCGCAAGCCCAGCAAATAACGTGAGTAGCACTGTGGAAAACCGCCGCAGCCCCGTCGCTGAATCGAGCACCTGCTCCAACGTCCGAAATTCCGACACCGGAATCTCGGCATCAATCGACTGAATTTCGCGCCGCACGGCCGCAGCCAGCGCGAGCGGCTCACCCGCGGTTTTGAGCAGCAGGTAGCTTGAGCCGTAGTCCAGATAATACATGTCGTTCGTCCGCTCCGACTCAAGTCCGAATTGCTGGATATCCGCCGTAACGCCGATGATCGTCGACCAAACCGGGTTCGGACCCCAAGGACCGGTGATAAAGCGCTTGCCGACCGGATTCTCACCGGGCCAATAAGTTTTCGCCAGTGTCTGATTGATGATCACGTAGGGTTGATTGAGATCGCGCTCGGTATAGCTTCGCCCCGCGATCAGCGGAATGCCCAGTGTCTGAAAATATTCGGGCGTGACAAAGTTAGCCTGTGTAATCGGCAACATGTCGGGGTTGATGAGCGGCGACCCGGGCACCGAGAACCTCCGCAAATTGGCGCGAGTGGAAGTTACAGGTAGCGAGTTGGTGGTCGCCACCGATTTCACGCCAGGAAGAGCGTGAATGCGGCCTTGTAGCCGATCGAAGAAGGCGTGCCGTTTTGGAGTGTCCGGATAGGACCGGGGAGACAGCGAGAATCTCAGCGTGAGTACGTTGTCAGGCCGGAAGCCGGGATCGACGTGCAACAGTCGTGCGAAGCTCCGGATCAGGAGTCCGGCGCCCATCAGCAGCAGCAGTGCCAACGCGAACTCTGCAATCACCAGCGCGTTCCGTCCCGCACCGGCGCCCCGAGTCACGCCGCGGCCACCTTCTTTCAAGCCTTCATTCGGATCCTGTCGCGCGGCTTGAAGCGCCGGAGCCGTTCCAAACACGATGCCGGTGGCGAGCGAAATTCCCAAAAGAAACGCGAGCGTTGTCAGATCAATATGCACCGCGCCCGGATCCATGAGATCCACAGGCAAGAGTCGTAGAAGAGACCTGAGATCCACATATGCGAGCACGAGTCCCGCGGCTCCTCCGGCCAGCGACAACTGCAGGCTCTCGGTCAAGCTTTGCCGCACAATTCGCCAACGTCCCGCGCCGAGCGCGATCCGAATCGCAAATTCGCGCCGCCTAGTAGCCGCTCGCGAGAGAAGAAGATTAGCGACATTCACGCACGCAATGAGCAGGACCAGAGTGACCGCCCCGAGTAGCACCAGCAGCGCCGGTCGAAGATTGCCCGCCAAGTCTTGCTGCAAGCCGGTGATCTTCACGCCGAAGCCTTTGCTGGTCTGCGGATGTTCGTGTTCCAGGCGGGTCGCGATAGATTGAAGACGCGCCGAGGCCTGCTCAATCGACGCATTCGGCTTCAGTCGCGCGATGACGCCGAACGCATGCCGAACCGGATTCGTGATCTCATCGCCGGCCTGCCCTTGCGGCAACCATAGGTCCGCCCAATCGGGCAGACGGAAATTCGCCGGCAGCACACCCACAACCGTGAAGGCCTGGCCATCGAGTTGAATGGGTGCGCCGATCAATTTGGGATTGCTTCCGAAGTAGTCGCGCCAGAGCCGGAAACCCAGCAGCGCGATGGGCGGGGGGTGCGGCGAATCGTCGGCGCGTTCGAACCCGCGCCCCAGTACCGGCTGAACGCCGAGCATCGGGAACAGACTGGAGCTGGCGCAAGTGGCGTGCACGCGCAACGGTTCCGCTCCGCCGGTCAGGTTCATTTCCCTCCCGCCGGGTATGTGGCGATAGCGGCCGACCTCCTCGAAAATGTCCGTCTGGCGCAGCATCTCGTCATATTCGAGCGGCGAGACACCCAGCTTCGCAAAATGCGGCGGATACGTATCCCAGACTGCGACCAGCCGCGCCGGATCGCGAAAAGCCAGCGGCCGGAGCAAGACCGAATTGACGACGGTAAAGATCGCGGTGTTCGCGCCGATGCCGAGCGCGAGAGTCAGGACGACGGTGAGAACGAAGACGGGAGAGCGGCGAAGCATGGATGTATAGACTCGGTTCCCGGTATTTCGTTTCTAGCTTCTTATGCTTGAGACATGACCAGGGCCAGAGCGGCGCTCAAGGCCACAATGACAGTGGCGAATTGGAGTCCGTTCCCCACTCAGGGGATTCACACACAGAAGATTGGTTCCCGACAGCCGTAAGTCCATTTTCGTGTAGTATCTTGGGAATGTATACAGTTGCACACAACGTATGACTGAGACTCTCTCTATTCGGATTAATGCCGATACAAAGAAGCGACTAGCCGATCTGGCGGCGCGCTCCAAGCGCTCGAAGTCCTTTCTCGCCGCAGAAGCTATTGCGGCTTATGTGGATTCCGAAGAATGGCAGCTAGGAGAAATTCAAGCTGGTCTCGCCGAACTGGATAGAGGGGGCGTAGATCACGCAAAGGTGTCGAAATGGCTCAAGTCTTGGGGTAAGCCTCGTGAAGGCAAACCGCCCAGATGAAAATTATCTGGTCTCGCCGAGCGATCCGCCACCTGATTGCTCTTCGTGACCATATCGCGAAAGACAGTCCTAAGAGCGCAGCGGGCGTAGCAGCGCGAATTCTGGGTAGCGTAGAACTGCTCGCCACTCAGCCGCATATCGGACGCCCCGGCCGGGTTATCGGTACTCGAGAACTCGTCATTCCTGGAACGCCTTACATCGTTCCTTATCGCCTTCGGCGCAACGGCCTAGAGCTGGTTGCAGTTTTCCACGGACGACAGAAATGGCCAGATCGGCTCTAATGGCGCCGACTGCGATGCTCCTACTTGTACGCCGCCACGCCCGTCACCCGCTCCCCTATCACCAGCGCGTGGATGTGATCCGTACCCTCGTACGTCTTAACCGTCTCGAGGTTGCACATGTGGCGCATGATCGGATATTCATCCATGATCCCGTTCGCGCCCAGCAGGTCGCGGCTCAACCGCGCGCAATCCAGCGCCATCGCGGCATTGTTCCGCTTCAGCATCGAAATGTGCGCGGGCTCTAGCTTGCCTTGATCCTTCAACCGGCCGGCGTGCAACGCGAGTAGTTGCGCTTTAGTGATTTCGGTAATCATCCACGCCAGCTTCTCCTGCACAAGTTGATGCGAAGCGATCGGCTTATCGTCGAACTGTTTCCGAAGAATCGAATATTGTCGAGCGGTCTCGTAACAGTCCATCGCCGCGCCCAGCACTCCCCAGCCAATTCCGAAGCGCGCCTGTGAAAGACAACCCAGCGGACCCTTCAATCCCTTCGCGCAAGGAAGCATCGCGGATGAAGGCACGCGGCAATCGGACAACGCCAGGCTCGCCGTCACCGACACGCGCATCGAAAGCTTGCCATGAATCTCAGACGAAGTGAGCCCAGGCGTACCCTTCTCCACCAGAAATCCGCGGATGCCATCTTCGGTACGCGCCCACACGATCGCCACATCGGCCAGCGTGCCGTTGGTGATCCAAGTCTTCTCGCCGTTTAGAATCCACTGATCGCCGTCTTTGCGAGCCTTGGTCTGCATCCCCGCGGGATTCGATCCGAAGCCCGGCTCGGTAAGACCGAAACATCCCAGCGCTTCGCCGGACTGCAGCTTCGGCAGCCAGCGCTCCTTCTGCTCGTCAGAACCGTAAGTCAGGATCGGATACATCACCAGCGCGCCCTGCACCGACACAAAACTCCGAAGCCCGGAGTCGCCGCGCTCCAGCTCCTGCATCACCAATCCATACTCGACGTTGCTCATGCCGGCGCAACCATAACCTTCCAGGTTCGCGCCCAAAAATCCCAGCCGCGCAATCTCCGGAATCAAGTCTTTCGGGAAGCGGCCGTCACGGAAACAATCGCGCACCACAGGAATCACGCGATCCTCGACGAACTGTCGCGCGGTCTGACGCACCAGACGTTCCTGTTCGGAAAGCTGCGAGTCGATCAGAAAATAATCAACACCGGAGAAGCGTGCCATGTTTTTATTGTAGGCGCGAGCAGCGCCGCATGGCCGCAAAGAAAAGCTAGGCGATGTGTCGCACCACTCGAGCGGGCAAAGTGATCAGCGCCCAGACCAGCTCGAGCACGCCGCCGACCGCAATGCCGATCAGCCGGAACGGTAGCAACAACAACCAGACAATGGGATACAGGACGAGAGCAAACAAAGCGAGCGGCCAGCACAGCACGAACAGCAGGCACCACAAGAGAAACCCAACCATTCGAAGCCTCCTCGGTCTACTGTACGCTATGTCGAGAAGGAAGGTTCCGGGGAATGGAGCGGGAGACCGGATTCGAACCGGCGACATCGACCTTGGCAAGGTCGCACTCTACCAACTGAGTTACTCCCGCCTGGAATCGAGTCCATTGTCGCGCGACCGCCACGAGGCTGTCAAATCAACTCTGCAAGCCTCGCGCGACTCGGGGTTTACCGAGTATTCACAATTCCCGGGCGCGCGACTCGCTACATTTGCCAGCCATACTGTTTTATGTAACTTGTTGTCAGCGTTGGAGATAAAGTTCCAAAATTTAGTAGATCTGGGATTTGCGAATTGTGCTAGACTGACGTTTCCGTAACACGGAAGCGGGTGCTTCTAGCGTGACCCGTTGCTGCGTTTCGATTGATCGGTTCCCCCAGAATCGAATATTTGAGGTCTAGGTTTTCCACAGGTTTGTGGAAAAGTTGTGCATAACTTGCGCAGGTAGTAACGAACGAATGAATATTTGGGACCAGATAAAAGCACAGATTTCCACCAAGATCAGTTCCGAGGCTTTCGAGAACTGGCTTTCGAAGACGGTCTTCCTGCGCTCTCAGGGCGGTACTCTCTGGGTTCGGGTTCCGGACCGAGTAACGAAGGACTGGATCGAGCAGGAGTATTCGTCCGAGATCCTGGCCGTGGCGCGCGATCTGAAACTGTCCTTGCATCAGGTGCTGTTCGAGACTCAGGATCCGATGGAGCGCACCGGCGCGAAGCCCGGAGGCAGCGACAAACCGGAGATCGACTTCGCCCCTCTCATCACGCTGAACCCGAAGTACACTTTCGATAGCTTCGTGGTTGGTTCCTGCAATCAGTTTGCGCATGCAGCCGCGCAAGCTGTCGCAACCAATCCTGCGCGCACATACAATCCGCTGTTCATCTATGGCGGCGTCGGAATGGGCAAGACGCACCTGATGCACGCGATCGGGCGCTCGCTCATCGATCAGTACGCTGGAATGAAGATCGTCTACACATCCAGCGAGCGATTCATGAACGAGATGATCACTTGCATCAAGAGCGATCGCATGCAGCTCTTCCACCGGCATTACCGCTCCGCCGACGTGCTCCTGGTCGATGACATCCAGACCCTGGCCGGTAAAGACGGTACGCAAGAGGAATTCTTCCATACCTTTAACGAACTGTTCGAACACCAGAAGCAGATCGTGATATCGAGTGACTCTCCGCCGAAGAGCACGCCTGGCCTGGTTGAAAGATTGCGGTCGCGCTTCGAGTGGGGCCTCATGGTAGACGTGCAACCACCCGACCTCGAGACCAAGATGGCGATCCTCGATAAGAAGGCCGAGATCGAAGGCATCACGTTGCCGGAAGACGTGCGGATCTTCATCGCGACCAAAACAAAGTCCAACGTTCGCGAGTTGGAAGGTGCGCTGGTGAAGCTCATCGCCTATTCAGCCGTCACCGATACGCCGGTAACACTGCAGATGGCACAGCAGGTCTTAAAGCATCTGACGCACGGGCAGGAGAAGAGGATCACGATTGAATCGATTGTGAAGACGGTAGCGGAAAGGTTCTCCCTTCAACCGTCCCAGCTCAAACAGAAAACCAATCAGCAGAAGATTGCGTACCCGCGTCAGATTGCCATGTTCCTGGTCAAAGAGCTGACCTCAGCATCGTTGCCGGAGATTGGCCGCTGGTTCGGTGGCAAACACCATACCACTGTGCTGCACTCGATCCAAAAAATTGACCGCCTACGGCAACGTGATCAAGATTTGAACAACCTGCTCCACAAGCTAGTTGACTCGATTCATTAGGGTTATTCGCCTTATCCACAGATGGCCTCTCCAGAGAGGCTATGACACCTGTGGACGAAGTGGCTCAGGGCCAAGATTTGCGACTTTTTGATACCCAAGATCCACAGGTTTCAGTGGCGGGAAGCTTCTGAATTTTGTATAATTTAGAGAGAAATCAACATTTCAACAGTTCCTACTACTACGGTTCTTAAAAGGTATCTATTTTGAAAGAGGGAACAGCTATAGGGCCGGTTGTAAACGAGACGGTGAAGTCAGCAGGGGGAACGATGGAGTTCACGGTTAGCAAAGCCGACCTGGTTCGTGAATTGAGCCTTTCGCAAGGCGTAGTGGAGAAGAAGACCACCATCCCAATTTTGTCGAATGTTTTGGTGGAAGCGGCTGGCGACAGGATCAATCTGACCGCGACCGATCTGGAGTTGGGCATTCGTTCTTCGTGCCCGGCGCGAGTGAAGAAACCAGGCGCCGGGACCATTCCCGCGAAGCGGCTTTTGGATTATGTGCGCTTGCTGCCGGACGTAGACCTCGAAGTGAAGCTTCAAGAGAACCAGTGGGCCAGCATAGTTTGCGGGCGCTCGCGTACTCGTATCGCTGGAATGTCGCGCGACAGTTTTCCGGAACTGCCAGTGATGCCCGATCTACTGGCGCAGATTCCAATTGGGATTCTGGCTTCCATGATCGCGAAAACTATTTTTGCGATCTCGATGGAGGAATCGCGCTTCACTCTGAATGGATCGCTGCTGCTCTTGAAGAGCAATGGACTTTCGATGGTCGCGACCGATGGACATCGGTTGGCGATGGTGGAGTACCCGGTAGAATTGGCCGGCGTCACCGGCACATTTCGGGCTTTGCTGCCGCGCAAGGCCATGGGTGAGATTTTGAAGCTCCAGACGGAGACCAACCCGGAAGCAACGCTTCAGTTTTCTGGCGACGACAACCATCTGTTCTTCCAGATGGGAGATCGATTGCTGCTGAGCCGGAAGCTCACCGGAAATTTTCCAGACTTCGAAAGAGTGCTCCCCAAAGACCATCCGCACTTCGTCCTGCTGGATCGTGAAGAACTCCGCAAGTCCATCGAACGAGTTTCGCAATTCTCCGACGAGCGTTCGCGCGCCGTCCGCTTGCGAGTGCAGGAAGGCGAGTTACACATCCATTCGTCGCTGTCAGAAACCGGAGAGAGCGAGGACAGCCTGCCGGCGGACTACGACGGAAGCCCGGTTGAGATTGGCTTTAACGCAACTTACCTGTTGGATTTCTTGCGCGCTGTGACAGAGGAAAAAGTCGCGTTCCATTTCAAGGATCCGCACAGCGCGGGTGAGCTTCGACCGGCGGGCGAGGCAGCCGAGAAGTACAAGTATCGCTACGTTGTAATGCCGATGCGGATATGACGAGCAGACAGCAACGAACCAGGTAGTTTGAAGGATTGATTCTTACACATGGCAACAAAGGAAGTTAGTCCGGTAGACGTTTACGATTCCAGTAGTATCAAGGTGCTGGAGGGCTTGCAAGCGGTGCGGTTGCGCCCCGCGATGTACATCGGCTCCACCACCGAAAATGGCCTGCATCACCTGGTATACGAGGTCGTCGACAATTCTGTTGACGAAGCCCTGGCCGGGTACTGCGACACGGTCAACGTGACGATTCACATCGATAACTCGCTCACGGTAGTCGACAACGGACGCGGGATTCCGGTCGACATGCATGAAGAAGAAGGCGTGTCGGCGGCCGAAGTAGTCATGACCAAGTTGCACGCCGGCGGCAAGTTTGATTCCAAGAGCTACAAGGTATCGGGCGGCTTGCACGGCGTCGGAGTGAGTTGCGTCAACGCTCTCTCGGAATGGCTGCAGCTTGAAATCTGGCGTGACAAGTTTACCTGGGAGCAGGAGTACCAGCGAGGAATCCCGAAGGCGCCGCTCGCCAAAGCGGGCAAGGCCGGAACTAAGACGGGCACCAAGATCACCTTCAAGCCGGACTCCACCATCATGACCGCGCTGGAGTTCAACTACGATACCCTGGCGCAGCGCTTGCGCGAGTTGGCCTTCTTGAATAAAGGCCTCACCATCACGCTCACCGACGAGCGCGTGGACCCGGTGAAGCAGGGTGAATTCCACTACAGCGGCGGCATCGCTGAATTTATCAAGCACCTCAATCGCGGCAAATCCGTGCTGCATGAGAAACCGATTAACTTTGAAGGCGAGCGTGAGTTGCCGGCCGGAACGCTGACCATGGAAGTTGCGCTGCAATACAATGACGGCTATTCGGAGAGCGTTTTCAGCTTCGCCAACAACATCAACACCGTGGACGGTGGAGCGCACCTGAGTGGATTCCGCAGCGCGCTGACCCGCACCATCAACTTCTACGGCCAGCAGGCCGGGCTCTTCAAGGATGTGAAGGAGAACCTGACCGGCGATGACGTGCGCGAAGGCCTCACCGCGGTGGTGAGCGTAAAGCTGCCGCAACCGCAATTCGAAGGACA
>JBGPSX010000047.1:0-13617 GCA_041490325.1 Bryobacteraceae bacterium
AGCTGGCCGTTGTTGCGCTGGAAATTTGTAAAGAAGTCCTGATAAGTACTCTTCGCGAAGAGTGAGTATTGCGCCACCACGTCCACGATCGGCAGGCGCGTGGATTGGTACTCGCGAAGCTCGAAGCCTTTGGCTTGGAGCTGCGACTCCAGACGGCGAATCTCCTTGCTGTTTTGCAGCGCCATCTCAAGCGCGGCCTGCTCGTTCTCGGGCAGCTCCAGCGCCGCCTGGTCACTCTCGGCCGGTTGCACCATGTCGCCGGCCGGGAATCCCAAGGCAACCGCCAGCGATGCCTCTACATATCCGAGATCTTCAGTCAGCCCGTCGTGACGCTGCCTGGCCCGTGCGAGATCCACTGCGATCCGCTTGGTCTCTATCGGAAGCTCGCGGCCCTCGTCGACTCTCAAACGCACCGCGGCGCTGACATGCTCCAGGGCATCCACTTCGAGTTTCAACGATTGCCGGCTGCGCGCGATCTGTTGAGCGTCCAGAAACAAAGCCGCGGTTTGATAGACGATTTCGTCCGACTTGGATTGAACCGATAGAGCGGCGCCGCGCGCATTCTCTCGCACCCGGGCGAGTTCGAAACTCTTGGGGCGATTGAACAGCGACATATCGGTGCGCGCCTGAACGATGGAAGGAGCCGCGCCTTCAATGCTGCTCGGGTATCCATACGTCTTGGCCAATCCGCTGCCGGCGTACAGTTTGGGCACAAACGGATCCTTGGCGATTCGGATTCCCGCCTGCGCCTTCTGTTCATCCAACCGCGCCAGCACCATGTCGGCGCTTTGCTTCAAGGCCAAGTCGACCGCCTCGCGCAAGGTGAGCGAATGAACCTCGGCCAGACCAATGCCGGCGGCTAGAACAAGGAGCGAAGTATGTTTCAGCACTCTTTCAGAGTACCCGAGCTAAACGATTACTTGAAACCGCTTCCTTTGGTCGCGGCTCGGCTAGCAGTTATGATTATGTCACGTCCAACCGTGGATACCAGTACCGTGACCGCAGGGAGCGGTTTAAGAATAATCGTTTCAGCAACCTCCTACGCACAAGTCTTCTCCGCCAGGCTGCGCCTGTATCCGCTATCTTCATAGCGTTCGATGGCGGCGGGCAGTTGTTCCTTCAGAATCTTGCTGCCCCAACCGCTGCCCATGATGTAGCTGACCAGCAGTGCTCGCGCGCCCTCGAATCCGGTATGTTCCAGCGTAAGCCGAGTACCTTCCGCAATCGGTTCGAGGCGGAACCGTACCTGAGTGTCAATTCCGCCGCCACGCCAGGAGTAGGCTAGTTGTCGAGGTGGATCGATTTCCTGCACTTCGCAGTTCACGATTCCGTCGAAGCCGGGCCGAGGCTGCGTCTTGAATTGGAACTTATGCCCCAGCCGTGGTTCAAAGTTGTTCGGCATGAGCCAGTCGGCGATGGCGGCAGGATCGGTGAGAGCGCGCCAGACTCGCTCAGGTGGATACGGATAGATGTTTTCAAATCGCAGATCGCGTTTCATGATTCCCTTTCTAAGTGTTCACCCAATTTCTTAAGCCGGTTGGTCCAAAATTGCTGATAGTGGTCCACCCAATCGGCTACTTCCTTCAATGGCCCCGGCACCAGCCGGTAGACTCGCTGGCGGCCCTCGCGATGCTCTTTTACCAAGCCCGCCATTCGCAGCATCTTCAAGTGCTGCGACACAGCGGGCAGGCTCATGTCAAAAGATTCGGCCAGTTTGGTCACCGGCAAGTCTGCTTGAGACAAGCGATCGAGAACCGCGCGTCGAGTAGGATCGGCCACGGCGCGGAATACATCGCTGCGAATAATAGGCTGGACCATATTGCATTTGCAGTATAATTAAGCACTCTCTTAATTGTCAAGAAGAATCTCTCGCGACAGCCGTGGAACTATCCGGTGGGCTAGGAGTCTCACCAGGGACGGAGGTGGACATGATCTCGCGACGAAAAATGACACAGGCTCTATGCATGGGAGCCATTACTGGAAGCGGCCTGGCTTTGCTGGGTCAGGATTACGGAAGAGCCCGGGACTTGGTATCGCGAGCTCAAAACGATCTTCAGCGCGCTTCTGAATTCGCCCGCAAGAAGGAGAAGGAGCGCGAGCGTTTTCAGAACGCACAGCACCACCTTTCAGACTTTGACCGGGAATTGGCCAAGGGCCATTTCGATAAGGGCAAACTGGATGACGCGCTCGAGGATATTAAGAACGTGTTGAAGAACAACACGCTCGAGTCGGGCGATCGCGACACACTCACCCGCGACATGGCTGATCTCCGCACGCTGCACGATCTGCACTAACTGCGCGACATCGGACCTCCAGCAAACCGTTGTACACTACGGGAGTTGGAGGGACAGATGGCAGCAGCTACACAGATCGATCAAAACAAACTAAATCAGTTCCTAGGACAAGTGGTCGGAGAACTGGGCGGAGCGATGAATGCCGCTCTGGTGCTGGTGGGCGAGAAGCTCGGACTCTATAAAGCGATGTCCGGGGCCGGACCCATGAGTCCCGCCGAGCTCGCGGCCAAAACCAATACTGACGAGCGCTACATTCGCGAGTGGCTTTCGGCGCAAGCCGCTGGTGGATACGTCACCTATGATGCAGGGTCGCAAAAGTTCACTCTGCCACCCGAACAGGCGTTGGCGCTAGCCGTCGAAGACAGTCCCGCGTATTTGCCAGGCGCTTTTCATATTGTCAGCGCGATCATGAAGGATGAGGCGAAGGTGGTGGAAGCGTTTCGAACCGGCCAAGGTGTCGGCTGGGACGAGCACGACGTCTGCCTGTTCGAAGGAACTGAAAAGTTTTTCCGCCCCAATTACGCCGCCAACCTGGTGGCTTTCTGGATTCCCGCGCTGGAGGGCATTGAGTCCAAGTTGAAGCAAGGCGGCCGGGCAGCTGACGTCGGCTGCGGGCATGGCGCTTCGACAATCCTGATGGCGCAGGCCTATCCGAACACGCAATTCGTCGGCTTCGACTACCATGGCCCGTCGGTCGGCTGGTCGCGCCGGTCGGCGGCCAAGGCCGGCGTTAAGAATGCGAGCTTTGAAGTCGCGACTGCGAAGGACTTTCACGGCGAGAAATACGATCTCGTGACGTGCTTCGATTGCCTGCACGACATGGGCGATCCGGAAGGAGCGGCCAAGCACGTACGCGAAATGTTGAATCCTGGCGGGGCGTGGATGATCGTAGAGCCATTCGCGTACGACCAATTGGAGAAGAATCTCAATCCGATCGGCCGCGTATACTATGCTGCGTCGACCATGATCTGCACGCCGGCGTCGCGCGCTCAGGAAGTTGGTTTGTGCCTAGGCGCGCAGGCAGGCGAGGGGCGCATGCGCAAAGTGGTGACCGATGCAGGGTTCACGAAGTTTCGGCGGGCGGCCGAGACGCCGTTCAATCTGATCTACGAAGCGAAGCCATAGCGCTTTCGCCCGAATGGGCCTCGAAGCCGGTACGCGCCGGGCGTGACGCAATGACGATGTCTTGAACGCTGCCGGCGAGAACTTCGTAGCGAACATCTTGAAACCTTGCTGCCAGGCGATTGACGATGTAGTCGCGGGAATGCCACGTGGTATGGTACCAGTCCGGCTGGATTCCCTTCAGCTTCGCGGAACGCCGGTGCACGAAACCGGTTGTGCGCAGTGTGGACTGGCTGTTTGGGTCCAACACTCTCGCTGCCAGCTCTCCATGAACGGTGAGGACGAGCGCGCCCTCCCGGCTGAGCAATCGAGTCAGCTCTGCCAGCCAAAGATCCTGCGAGCGCTCGTTCAGGTGCGTGAACACAGAAACGCAATAGATCAGATCAAAGAACTGATCGGTATAAGGCAGGGGCGGCTCGGAAAGGGTGGCGAGGAAGCGTGCGGGCTGCAGGTTTTTCTGGCACCACTCGATGGCTTGGGAATCCACATCGGCGCCGTGAACTTCCACTTCCGGATGCTCTCGCTGCAAGTATCGTAGTGTGCGGCCACAGCCACACCCGAAATCCAAAACTCGCCGGGTGCGGGCAAAGTCCACTCCAACCAACTCTGCGCATCGAACCACGTGTCCTGCGCACTCCTGGCCCATTCGAGTAAAGACTTCCGTGGAGAGAGTTTCGCTCACACGGAAACGAAGCATAGCAGGAGGTTGTAAGCCCGCGTCATCGCGGCGCACCCGAAGGTCCGCGTACCAGCAGCGCAACCGTAGGTTCAGCCGAAACAGCCGATGATAGAATGTTCTGGCGAGAGGCTTCAGCCGCGATGGGATTATCGATCGTAGCCGAACGGCGAGGTCCACCTCACCACATCTTACCTTCAGGCATCCAAGTGCGGGAAACGTAGTCGATGAAGAACTGCCCGAGCAGCAGGACCATCCAGAAGAATCCGCCGGCGGCGAACAGTTTGGTGAGCGGGCTCTCGGCTTTCACGTTCATAAAGAACAGGATAACCAGCATCATCTTGAAGAACGCGATCAAAAGAGCGACCACAATGTTCCACGCGCCCAACTCGATCTGCGCCACGTAGTAGGTGACGAAAGTCATAATCGTCAGGATGGCCCAGATGATGACGTAAGTTCGAACGGAAGGTATAGAGTGCATAGTCAGATAAGAGCTTTCGTGCGTCCAATCAAGTACAGGAGCGGGAATAGGAAAATCCAGACGATGTCGACGAAGTGCCAATAGAGTCCGCTGATTTCGACCGGAGTGAAATAGGCGGCGCTAAAGGTTCCTTTGCGAGCCATGACGAAAATCGTGGTCATCAGTCCGAGGCCGACTACCATGTGCAGAGCGTGAAAGCCGGTCATGAAAAAGTAGAAGCAGAACAAGAGCTGAGCCTGGCGCGCGAACTGGGGCGCTTCTTTATAATCCCAGTGACCGCCAATCAGAGGAACCTTCATGTCGACCCAATGCTCGTGATACTCAAAACCTTTAATCACGAGGAACGCCAAACCAAAGATCATTGTCAGGATGAGGAATATCTGTAGGGCTTTTTGCAAGCCGAGGCGGGCGGCGCGTACGCCCAGAGCCATGGTCAAACTGCTGACGATCAATACGGCCGTGTTCATGGCGCCAAACATGGGATTCATGAACTGGCTGGTGCTCGCGAATGCGCCCGGGTACATGCCTCGATATACGGTGTAGGCTCCGAACATCCCACCGAAGAACATGATTTCCGTCAACAGGAACACCCACATCCCGAGCGTGGCGGTGTCGAACTGCTGCGCCATGTCATCGAAATGATGCCGGAGGTGTGGAGAATGCTCTGCTACTGCGTGATGCGAATCAGCCAACCTCTGCCTCCTTCTCATGCGAGTATGCGTAGGCTTCTTCGGTGACGATCGGCGTCTGTTCGAAATTATAGGTCGGTGGCGGGGAAGAAGTCTCCCACTCCAGTCCCTTTGCGCCCCACGGATTGCTGCTCGCTCGGGGGCCGTATTTCATCGACCACAAGAAATAGATGAGCGGGATCAGGTATCCCAAACCGAGGATCGAAGCGCCGGCGGTGGACATCACGTTCAACACTTGAAACTCGGGCGCATAGGCGTGGTAGCGGCGCGGCTGGCCCAGGTACCCGGTGATGAATTGCGGGAAGAACGTCAGGTTGAATCCGGCGAAAACCAGCAGCGCGGAAAACCTCGCCCAGCCTTCCGGATACATACGGCCGCTTATCTTCGGCCACCAGAAATGCAATCCTCCCATGTACGCCAGCACCATGCCGCCCACCATGACGTAATGGAAGTGAGCGACTACGAAGTAAGTGTCGGTGACGTGGACATCCGTCGCGAGCGTTGCAAGGAACAGCCCCGTCAAGCCTCCGATGGTGAACAGGCCGATGAATCCGAAAGCGTATAGCATCGGTGTGTCAAAGCTGATTGAGCCGCGGAACATGGTCGCCGTCCAGTTGAAAATCTTGATGGCGGAGGGAACCGCGACCAGGAAGCTCATCAGCGAAAAATAAAGGCTGGCATACATGGACATCCCGGTGACGAACATATGGTGGCCCCAAACCAGGAAGCCGATGATCGCGATCCCCAGGCTCGAGGCGGCGATGAACGAATAACCGAAGATGCCTTTGCGTGAGAAGCACGTCACCAGTTCACTGATCACGCCCATGCCGGGCAGAATCATGATGTACACGGCGGGGTGCGAGTAAAACCAGAACATGTGCTGGAACAGGATCGGATCGCCACCGATAGCCGGATCGAAAATGCCGATGTGAAAAGCGCGTTCCAGTCCCACTAGCGCCAGCGTGATCGCAACCACCGGCGTGCCGAGAACCTGAATCAGAGAAGTCGCATAATTCGCCCAAACAAACAGCGGCAGCCGGCCCCAGGTCATGCCCGGCGCCCGCATCTTATGCACGGTGACGATGAAGTTCAGTCCGGTGAGGATCGAGGAGAATCCGGCAATGAATACGCCGCAGGCGGCCGTGATGACGAAGGTATTCGAGAAAGTGCTGCTGAAGGGCGTGTAGAAAGTCCAGCCCGTGTCGACGCCACCCAGTACGATCGACGCCAGAGCGAAGATCGCTCCGATGATGTAAATGTACCAACTGATCAGATTGATGCGCGGAAACGCCAGGTCCTTCGCGCCGATCATCATGGGCACAAAGAAATTGCCGAGCGTGGCCGGTATGGACGGAATCAGGAAGAAGAACACCATCACGATGCCGTGCATGGTGAAGAACTTGTTGTAGGTGTCGGAATTGACCATGTCGCCTTGGGGCGTGAGCAACTCCAGCCGGATCAGCCCTGCGAACACGCCGCCGACGAAGAACATGGCCGTGATCGAAATGATGTACAGCACGGCGATGCGCTTGTGGTCTTTGGTGAAGAGCCACGACTTCCAGCCGTATTCCGAATTCAGGTAATTCGGCGTTTCGGCGACTTGGGGATCTTGTAAAGCGGTACTCATTGTTTTACACCTGGTGTTGCGGCTCGTTTTCCTGGCGGCCTCGGCGCATTGGCCGGCTGGCCGGATGCCCCAGGTTGTGGCGCGCTCGGCGTGCCTGTAATCGCGAGCGACTTAATATAAACGATCAATTGCAGCAATCCTTCCTCGCTGATCTGGCCCTGGAACGTGGGCATGACGTCTTGCTTGAAGCCCGCCACGATTTTCGCGTTGGGATTCAGAATTGATTCGCGAATGTAGGCGTCGTCGGCCTGCACCGTTCCGCCATTCTGCAACTGCACGCGCGAACCGTACACGCCGCGCATGATCGGGCAGCGGCCTTGTTGATCCAGCAGGTGGCAGGTGGAGCATCCCATTTGCTGGAACAGCTTCTCGCCCTGTTGCGCCATGGATCCTTCCGATCCGCCGCCGCTCAGCCAGTTCTCATAGTCGACTTCGTTCAGCACGGTCACCCATCCCACCATGCCGGAATGTTCGGTGCCGCAGTACTCGGCGCAGAAAATGTGGTAGCGGCCGGGCTTGGTGGCCGTGAACCACATGGTGTCGTAACGGCCCGGGACCACGTCGTGCTTCACGCGGAAGGCTGGAATGAAGAAACTGTGGATCACGTCTTCTGAGGCGAGCGTCAACTTGACGGGACGACCGATGGGCACGTGCAATTCGTTGATCTCGCGCTGGCCTTCGGGATACTGGATCTTCCACATCCATTGCTTGCCGACCACGTAAACATCCATCGCGTTCGGCGGCACGCTGGCGCTGGCGAAGAATAGCTGCGCGCCCCACCAGAAGAACGTGAGCATGATCAGGAAGGGAATCACCGACCAGGCGATTTCGAGTTTCAGCGAGCCGTGAATCGGTTTGGGGATTTCATCCGGAGACCGCCGCCGATACTTGATTGCGAAAGTAAAAACGCAAACGAAGATCAGCAGCGTCATGATGGCGGACACTGCAGTCAGATAAAAATACAGGTAGTCGATGCTGGACGCGATGGACGAAGCTGCTTCCGGGAACAGAGGTAGCTGCATTTCCTAAGCCGGCCTCCCAACGTCAGAATTAGACCCATGCCGGTCGCGGCGTATGAGCACAAACAGAAGGGCTCCCAACCCCAGCACGGTTGCCGAGCCGAAGACGCGAATCGTGTTCATGATGGCGAATCCATATTTCCCGGTCATCGGATCATAGTGGAAGCAGTACAGCATGATGGCGTCCACGGGAGTGCCGATCTTGTGGTTGGATGCCTCCACCACGCCCAGCCGAAAATCCCGCGGCTTGTATTCGATGCCGTAGAAGTAGCGCGCAATCTTTCCTTCCGGCGTCAGGACCATGATGCCGCTGGCGTGCGCGAACTGCTTGGTATTCGGGTCGTACTTGTAATGGAATCCAACCGCCTCGGCGAGTTCCTGGATGTGATCCTCCTGGCCGGTGAGAAAATGCCAGCCTTGTGCGGCGCCCTGGCGCTGGTATTTCTCGACGTAATTGGCTTTTTTCGATGCGGCCAACTGCCATGTTTCGCGCGGGCTGAAGCTTACGGTGACCACTTCGAAATCCTTGCCGATGTCGAGCGTGCTTTGCTCCATGGTGTGCGTGAGGCCGTTCAGGACCATGTCGCACAGCATGGGGCATTCGTAATAGACCAGCGCGAGCACCACTGCCTTTTGCCGGAAATATTGTCCGAGGCGGACCACTTGGCCAGTCTCGTCTTTGAAAGTCAGCTCTAACGGAACCTGGTGGTTCAGATTCTGATCGATACCGACGCCACGCGCCATCGCGGGCAAACCAAACTGCTGCGCCGGCGCGGTCATGCATACCAAAACCATCAGGAAGATGATCTTGTAAGGTAGCGTGTGGCGCACGCACTCCTGCGTGCCGTGTTCGCACTCATGCGAACACAAGGGTTGAGTCTCCGTTCGACTACTTCGCATTGCTACTTCCTTGTTGCTTCGCCGGCATCGGCGGCTTCCTGCCAGCCTCGACATCCTGCAGATAATCGTGCGACGGCAGGCCCTTCTGCGTCAGCATGTCGATGGCGCGATCGATCGGTACCCGCACAGTACCCTGTTTCTGATCCACCCACGCGTACGAACTGAGAATGTGGTCCTCGCGCGCCTTCACCGTCACCAATTGCTCCCAGGGCCGGTCTTCCACTCGCGGCTCCGGCGGAATCACCTGCGGAGTCTCCTTGGCGGCTTGATCCGGACGATAGGTGCTGTGAAAATACTGGAAAATCCCAATCACCAGGATACTGACGAGAAACGCTCCGATCAGCAAAGCAATCAGCGAGAACACGATGACGCGTACGCTGACTTCGGTTGTTTCGTGGCCGACGCCGTTGGTGGGGTGATGGGTGTCGTGTTCCATATTAGTGCCCGTGCGCGCGCGAATACGTGTTGCGCGGATCGTTGATTACCAGCAGCGGCCGCGACTTAAGGTTGCGGATAAAAAACGCCAACCAGACGCCGATCAGACCGATTGGCACGACGACGTCGGTCCAATAAAACTCAAAGCCATGCTGCCGAAAACTCGGTTCTATTATCCAGAATACATCCACGAAACGCATGATGATCATCCACACCGCCACCGTACGCAGCAGGTTGGGCTTCTTCTTGATGAACTGCATGAGCAGCAGAAAGAACGGCACGCAGAAATGAAAGACCGAAATAGCCCAGGCCACGTAGCCCCAGCCGCCGCTGAATCGCCGGATATACCAGGGAATCTCGTCCGGCAGGTTCTCGGCCCAGATGATCAGGAATTGGGCGAACGACATGTACGCCCACAGCATGGTGAAAGCCAACATGAGCTTGCCCAGATCGTGATAGTGATCGGTCTTGAGGAAGCTGGCGAACGGCTCGTGCTTCGAAAAAAGCACCAGCAGCGCAATCATGAACGCGAACGTCATCAGCACCTGGCTGACGGTGAACATCCACCCATAGATGGTGGAATACCAGTCCGGTTCCAGCGACATGATCCAGTCGATGAATGCCAGTGTGGTTGTCAACACGAAGACCAACAAAGCCGGCGCGCTTCTGCCTTTGATGCGCTTGAACAGGTTCATGTCGCCGGTGCGTGCCTGCTCATTCGCCATGGCCAAAATGCGGTAGCCAGAAAAGGTCCAGATGGCGAAATAAATGACGGTTCGGATGATGAACATCCTCGGATTCAAATACGCGGCTTTATGCCCGACCGCAAAGTGTTCAGCCCGGTAAGCTGCGTCCGTCCAAACATACAGAAACCTCAATGCGAAAAAGACTGGGACGGTGAACAGCGCGATCAGGGGCAAAGTCTGCAAGCCGGATTCGATAAATCGCCGGATCGCAACGCCCCAGTTTCCGCCCACCACGTTGTGCAGGAAAAAAACGCCGAGGCATCCCAGCGCCAAACCGGCGCAAACAACGAATCCGAACAAATACGATTGCCAGAAATGTGTAGCGTTCTGGAAAAGGCCGATCAGGCTGATGGCCAGCGCAAGAACGCCCACCACGAGGGCGTTGCGTTGAACGCGATCCATCTGCGGCCGAAGTGTGTCGCTGGGTGTCATTCCCTGGGTCCTTGAGCCGGAGCGGGAACCTGCGCGGCCGGCCCCTGTTGTCCTAAGCCACGCGGCGGCGGCTCAACGATGAGATTTTGCCGCTGATCGGCCGGAACGTCGTTGACCTTGGCCGATTCGCTCAATTGCAGCGCGCGGATGTAGGCGATCACTCTCCAGCGGTCGTCCGCTGTCACGCGCGAAGCGTAGCTAGGCATGGCGCCGAATCCATTGGTGACCACGTCGAAGAAATGGCCGACGGGCGCCTTCATGAGCTTGTCGTCATAATACGATGGCGGCTGGCGATAGCCGCGCATTACCACGAGCCCGTTCCCATCGCCCAGCTTTCCATGACAAGGCGTGCAATAGATATTGAAGCGGTTTTGCCCGCGCTCGATGTCGGCCTTCGCGATGGGGATCGGAAACTGATCGATATTCTCGCCTGCAATTTTGCCGGTGTAACGCGCTTCGTCGATTCGCAGATGCCCGCGCGCAACGGTTCCATCCACCACCGGGCGCGATCCGCGATGGTCTGCGAAAAATGCGCTGGCCTGCAGAGGCTTATAGCGGGGCTGATCGTGCATATCGTTGCGGCATCCCGTCAACGCCAAAAAAAGCACGGGCACGCTGATGAGAATCCTATTTCTCAACTTCAGCAACCTCCTCGGGATGGAGACCTTCGAGGAACGCACGCGTCTGCGCGAGATCGAACTTTGGATCGGAAGCCTCGATGCACAAAAAGAACTTGTCGATGGACGCGCGCTCGGCAAACGAGGGCACGTTGAACACCGGATGATAGGGCATCGGGAGTTTGTTGAGCATCAGCATTCCGATCACCGCGCTCAACGCGGCTAGCAGCACGGTGCATTCAAACGTCACAGGAATATAGGCTGGCCAACTGTTGAACGGCCGCCCGCCGATGTTGTGTGGATAGGCGATGACCGAGATCCACCACAACAATCCGAAACCGCCAATGCAACCCGTCAAGCCGCCCACTAGCACGATAGGCGACACCCAGTTCCGCCCAAACCCGACCGCTTCGGCCAAGCCTTCGATCGGCATCGGCGAGTAGGCGTCCATCTGCCGGTAGCCCGCGGCGTAGGCGCGATTGGCAGCGTCCAGCAAAGTATCGGGATCATCGAACTCGGCCATCATCCCGTAAACGCCGTGTCTGTCCCAGAAAGTCTCATTCATAACACAACCATCTCGTCAATCCCCATGCGCCGGCGACGGCGTGTCGTCATCCGCGATGTGCGGCGCCAGGTGATGCAGCACTTCACGCACTTCGAAGATGGAGATCGCCGGCAATGTTCTTACAAAGAGAGCCATCAAAACCAGGAAGAAACCAATCGTTCCCGCCAGGACGGCCCAATCCCATTGCGTGGGATAGTACATGCCCCAGGATGAGGGCAGGAAGTCGCGATGCAAGCTCGTAATGACAATAATGAACCGCTCCAGCCACATGCCGATGTTCACCACGATCGAAACGAAGAGCAGGCGCGGAATATTCTGGCGAACTTTCTTCGTCCACAGCGACTGCGGGATCAGGATATTGCAGAGCACTAGGCTCCAGAAGAAATATTTGTACGGCCCCGTGGCTCGGTTCATGTACATGAACATTTCGTGCGGATTGCCGCTGTACCAGGCCATGAACGCTTCCATCGCGTAGCCGTAGCCCACGATCAGGCCCGTGCCGAGCATCAACTTGGCCATCGCATCCAGGTGCCGCATCGTAATGATATCTTCCAGGTGGAACCATTTGCGCGTCGGAATGGCGAGCGTCAACACCATCGCGAATCCGGAATAAATCGCTCCCGCCACGAAATAGGGCGGGAAGATGGTCGTGTGCCAGCCGGGCAGCAAGCTGATCGCAAAGTCGAAGCTGACCACGGTGTGAACGGAAACCACTAGCGGCGTCGCCAGACCGGCTAACAAAAGGTAGGCCATCTGGTATCGCGCCCAGTGTTTTGCCGATCCGCGCCAGCCCATGGCGAGCATCCCGAAGGTCAGCTTTTGCCACATTTTCTTAGCGCGGTCGCGCATGCTAGCCAAATCCGGAACGAGACCGATGTACCAGAAGATCAGAGAAACGGTTAGATAGGTCGAGACCGCGAACACGTCCCACACCAGCGGGCTGCGTGGATTGGGCCACAGCCACATCGAGTTGGGGTAGGGCATCAACCAGTACGGCAGCCATGGACGCCCCAGGTGAAGAATCGGGAACATGCCGGCTTGCGCGACGGCGAACAACGTCATCGCTTCCGAGAATCGATTGATGGATGTTCGCCAGTCCTGCTTGAGCAAAAGCAAGATGGCTGAGATCAGCGTTCCGGCGTGACCGATACCGATCCACCAGACGAAGTTGACGATTGCGTATCCCCACGCCACGGGGATCACGATGCCCCATACGCCGACGCCTTTGTAGAACAGCCAGAAGGCCCCAGCCAGCAGGCCCTGCATGGCGCAGAACGCGATGAAGAGGCTGATCCACCACTGTTTCGGCGTCTTCTGGATCGGCTGGAGAACTACGCCGGCGATCTTATCGGTGACCGTGGCGTAGGTGAATCCCGGAGCAATAATCTTGTCCGGGCCGGGGTCGATCGATTTTTTATTCAGTTCGTCGATCTTCAAGCGCTACCCTTTCTCGATCTCCGGATTCAGATTCTTCAAGCGGCCGAGATATGTCGTGCGCGGCCGGGTGTTCAAGTCCTCGAGCAAACTGTAATTGCGAGCCTGGGCCTTCAGTTGAGCCACGCGGCTCTTCGGATCGTTGATGTCGCCGAACACGATCGCTTTGGTCGGGCACGCCTGTTCACAGGCTGTCACGATTTCACCATCGGCGATTCGCCGGTTCTCTTTTTCGGATTGGATCTTAGCGACAGTGATGCGCTGGATGCAGTAGGTGCACTTTTCCATCACGCCGCGGCTGCGCACAGTGACGTTAGGATTGCGCAGGCCGTACAGACTTTCCGTGTACCAATCCGAATACAAAAGGAAATTGAAGCGCCGCACCTTGTAGGGACAGTTGTTGGAGCAATAACGCGTCCCAACGCAGCGGTTGTAGACCATCTGGTTCAGCCCGTCGCCGCTGTGCACTGTCGCCGCCACCGGACACACCAGCTCGCAAGGCGCGTTCTCGCACTGCATGCAGGGTACCGGCTGATAGTAGAGCTCGGGATTATCCCAATCGCCTCTGAAGTACCGATCC
>JBGPSX010000048.1:0-13586 GCA_041490325.1 Bryobacteraceae bacterium
CCGCGCCAGGGCCGCGTCGAAGGTCATCCGCGGCGCCGCAAGATCCAACGCGGCCAGATCCGAAAGCAGGTCGCGCCACGCTTCCATCACTTGATATTCCCGGCTGCTCAGTGAACGATCGCCGGGCCAGCCCAGCGCGTCGAGGAGCCTCGTAAAATCAGCGCTCCAATCACTCGGCGGCTGCTCGTCCGGGATCTTCTCGAGCACTTTCTCGCACCGCCGCAGGGCTCGCTGTAACAGCGGACAGTTAGCCCCTTCCTCATGCAGTCCCGATAGGCTCACGTCCCACACGCCATCCCTGCGAAATCGCGCGTCCACCAACGCGCGCTTACTTCTCTCCAGTTCGGCGCCACCGAGAAAGGGCGAACGCAGCAGCATGCCGGCCTGTGGCAAAGCCGCGCCGCGCAGCGCAAAATCGAGTATCAGCAGTGCGGCGTGCACGATAGGGTATCCGGCCAGCGGCGGTCCCAACGACACGTGAAATAACCGCTCGTGGGCGCTATGCGCACCGCTGGGATCGAGGACTTTTCGAAAAGCCCGCTCCACCTTGGGACGCAATCGCTTCAGTTCCGAGACGATGACGCCAATGGTCTGATCCGGGCTCTCTTCCAGCAGTGCACGTGCCCACTTGGCAGCCGCACGCAACTCCCGCGCGGTGTCAGGGAACTTCCATCGCGCCGTTACCGGATGAAGTGCAGGCCGCCCGATCTCTTTTGGCTCGCCCAGAGCTTCAAAGACGACCGACTGCTGCGGGGTCAGCTCATCGAACCCAACTCGATACACGATCTCAGGCCTCCGCATTTCGCCGTTGGCCATCCTCTCGCTCACAAAGTCGCCCAGCCGCGTCCGCTCCAGCCAGCCATTGTCGCGGCATCGCTTCTGGAACTCCCGTGACCAACCGGCGAAAGCGGCCCAGTCGTCAGACGCTTCGAATCGGCCGTCTACGGGCAGGCGATAAGCCTGAACAAGCCGCCACGCTTCCATCGCGCTTCTTGCGGTTTCGGGAACACGCAGCAACGAATCGCCGGCCGAACTGCGAATCACCTGCTCCCATAGCATCTGCTCCTGCAGCGGATGGAGCAACGTCAGTCCATCCGAAGCCGCGCCGCCGAAGACCCACTCTCGCCACGATCTTTCGAGAAAAGCATCCAGCGGCAGAACATCGGGCCTCTTCCACACCGAGCGTCCAGCGTCGCGCTGTCGTGTGTGGAACGCGTGAGTGAGCGTTCTCGCCAGCCGCCGGCTGACGGTAAGCAGCGTGGCGCCGCGTGCGAGGTCGCGGAAAATCTCCTCGTGCATGTGCTTTCATGATATTTGAGCAAGCTCATCACAGTTGCAATCGATGGTCCCGCGGGCGCGGGCAAAAGCACGCTCGCGCGGCGTATCGCCGACAAGATGGGCTACCTCTACATCGATACTGGAGCGATGTACCGCGCGGTGGCGCTGTGGGCGCTCCGCCGCGGCATCGCAGTGTCGGACATGCATCGGCTGGAGCAGCTTGCCAGGGAGGCCACCATCGAATTCGGTCAAGATTCGAGCATAGTGCTGCTCAACGGTGAAGACGTCAGCGAAGCCATTCGCACGCCAGAAGTCAGCGAGGCGGCATCCAGAGTTTCCCTTGTTCCGGCGGTTCGTCGCGCGCTGGTGGAGAAGCAGCGCGAGATTGGCGAGCGAGCGTCAGTGGTCATGGAAGGACGCGACATTGGGTCCATTGTGTTTCCCCAGGCGACGGTAAAAATCTATCTCGATGCCGAGCCGGATGTTCGCGTTGAGCGCCGCTCGCATGAATCATCCTTACCGCTCGCCGATGTGGCAAAACAGATCCACGACCGCGATCAGCGCGATCGTACGCGTCCCCAGTCTCCGTTGGTCCAGGCTCCCGATGCTGTTTACGTCGACACCACGGGACTCAGCATCGATGAGGTCGAGGCAGCCCTGCTGAAGATCATCCGCGACAAAACATCCAACGGCAAGGAACGTACTCAATAGCGATGCAGGATCTTCTCGTAATGAAATTCGGCGGTACCAGCATGGGGTCCGCCGAGCGGATTCGAATCGCCGCGGAAATCTGTACCGGGCAAAAAAACCGCAGGCCCGTGCTTCCCGTCGTTTCGGCTATGTCGGGCGTGACAGATTTGCTGCTCAACACCTTGCGCCACGGCGAGGCTGGCGATGAATCCGGAATCCAAACCAATCTTGAAAAACTGGAGCAGCGTCATTTCGAGGCCTGCGATCAATTGCTGGAAGGTGAACGGCGGGAAAAAGCAATCGCTGGAATCCGGCTGCTGCTCGGCGATTTCCATCGCATCGCTCACGGAATGTTGATGCTGGGCGAGCGCCCGCCGCGGTCAGTGGATGAGGCCATAGCGATCGGCGAGCGCTTGTCGGCGTTATTGCTCTCCGAGTATCTCGACTCCACCGGCATCCCCGCGCGCGCCGTCAATGGGTCCGACGTCATCGTCACCGACGCCGTGTTCGGCAATGCCACGCCGCTCATGGAAGAGACACGCAAGAAGGCGCAGCAGATTCTGAAGCCGTTGCTCGACAGCGGTGTCATTCCAATCGTCACGGGTTTTAACGGCGCCACAGCGGATGGCCGCCCAACCACGCTGGGACGCGGCGGCTCCGACTTCTCGGCCTCAATTCTCGCGGCCGCCTTGGACGCCGCAGAGCTTTGGATCTGGACCGATGTCGATGGCATCATGAGCGCCGATCCGCGCTCCGTTCCCGAGGCCCGCGTCCTCGATACGGTCACATACAACGAAGCGGCCGAGCTGGCGTACAACGGCGCCAAGGTTTTGCATCCGCGCACGCTCGCTCCGTTGATCGATCGCAAGATACCAGTGTGGAGCAAGAATAGCTTTCGTCTCGACCATCCGGGCACGCGCATCGTTTCGACGGTGGAAGCGCCGCCGGGTCCTCGCGCCGTAGCATCGATGTCCAACGTCGCCCTTATTTCACTCGAGCCCGCGAGCGCGGCGGTAAGCAGTACGCGGCTGATGGCGCGTGCGCTCGAAGCATTGGCAGATGCGAACGCCGAAGTCCTGGCCCTCACCAGTTCCAGCTATCGTCAGAGTTTCTGTTTTCTCGTGCGGAAAGAAGAATTGAGCGCGACCATGAAGTCGCTTGAATCGGATCTTGCGCTCGAACTGACGCACGGTTACTTGAAGCCCATCGAAGTGGACGAGAACGTCGGGCTACTGGCCGTAGTCGGCGAGGGCATGCACGGAACGCCGGGCCTGGCTGGCCGAATCTTCCGCGCGATCTCCGAACAGAACGTCAACATTATCGCCATCGCCCAGGGCTCCAGCGAGTTGACCATCAGCATCGTGGTCCACCGCGACGGCCTGGAGCGCGCCATTCGCGCAGTCCACCGGGAATGCCGTTGATCGTGTTATCCTCTAATTTGTCCTTGTAGAGGCGCGGAGACCATCAGTAACTGGTTGCGCAGTTCCGGGAGCTTCGGAGCAGCCAGTGAAAGGGGTCAGAAGTAATTCCGCCGAAGTCGGTCGCAGCAGCTCTCGCGCGGCGCGGTTGGGGGGACAGGCTAAGACCTGCCCACTGTCATTCGATTCTCTTGGACGGGGATCGGATGGAGCGCTACCGGGAAGCACGCGCTACACGCGTCTCCTGCTCCACCCCTCCTTTTATTTATGAATGCTTTTGAGCTAACGCGCGCGTTGGTGGATATCGAGTCCATCACAGAGAACGAAGAACGTATCGGCGAGGTATTGTTTGGACACCTCGCGGAGATGGCTGCTGCGTACGGCGGTCAGGTCGAGCGCGTTCCGGTGGAAGAGAATCGCTTCAACGTTTTTGCTTCGTGGGGGAATCCGGTTGTCACGCTTTCCACGCACATGGACACCGTGCCGCCCTTCTTCCCATCGCGCGAAGACGACCAATACATCTGGGGCCGCGGGTCCTGCGATACCAAGGGCATTATCGCGTCCATGATTTTCGCCGTACGCGAGTTGCTGGCAGAAGGTCATCGAAATATCGGGATGTTGTTTGTAGTGGGCGAGGAGCGCAACAGCACCGGCGCGTTCGCCGCGGCGCGGCAGCCTCGCGGATCGAAGTTCCTGATCAATGGCGAGCCTACGGAGAACAAGCTGGCGCTCGGTTCGAAAGGCGCTCTTCGCCTGGAATTCACCGCCAGCGGACGGATGGCGCATTCGGCGTATCCCGAGCTCGGGGAATCGGCCATCGAAAAGCTGCTCGACGCGCTGAACGATGTGCGACGTCTGAAACTGCCGACCGACAAGATTCTGGGACCGAGCACTCTGAACATCGGAACCATTGCGGGCGGCCGCGCGCCCAACGTGATTCCGGACCACGCGCGCGCCGAGGTCTTCATTCGTCTGATCGATGATGGCGCCGCTACCAGCAAAACTGTAATGCAAGCCGTGAACGGCAAGGTGGACGTGAAGGAAGTGCTATCGGTTCCCGCCGTGCGCCTGGGCTCGTTGCCAGGATTTGAAACAACAGTGGTCGCGTTCACCACCGACATCCCAGCCTTCGCTGGCACATGGGGCCGGCCGTACTTACTGGGCCCGGGCTCGATTCACGTGGCCCACACTTCAGAAGAAAGAATTCCAAAAGCCGAGATCACCGCAGCCATCCAAATCTACAAACGAATGGTCAAAGCATTAAGCCAGGAGCCAATCCATTAAGGAACAGATTATGAGTGAGTCGCGAATCCCCGTAGGCATTTTAGGCGCGACCGGCATGGTCGGCCAGCATTTCGTGAAGTTTTTGCAGAACCATCCATGGTTCGATCTAACATGGCTCGGAGCGAGCGATCGCTCGGCCGGCAAGCCCTATTCTGAAGCCACTACCTGGCGGCTGGATGGCGTGATGCCGGCGGCCGTTGCGTCCTACAAGGTCGAAGAGTGCAAGCCCGGTAATGCGCCGCGCCTGGTTTTTTCGGCGACCGACGCTTCCGTTGCCACCGAAATCGAGCAGGCCTTCGCGCAGGCCGGCCACATCGTCGTTTCGAATTCGCGTAATCATCGCATGGAGCCGGATGTGCCGCTGCTGATTCCCGAAGTGAATCCGGATCATCTGAAGATCATTCCTTTTCAGCAGCGCCGCCGAGGCTGGAAGGGACAAATCGCCACGAATCCAAATTGTTCCACCATCGTTCTCGCCTTGGCGCTGGCTCCGTTGAAGCCTTTCGGCATCAGCGGCGTGATCGCGACCACGCTGCAGGCCATCTCGGGCGCAGGTTATCCGGGCGTGGCTTCGATGGACATCAACGCCAACGTGATCCCCTTCATTGGAAATGAAGAAGAGAAGATGCAGCAGGAGACGCTGAAAATCCTGGGCGACTTTACCGGCGATGCGATCCGTCCGCTGGCTGCCACCGTGAGCGCGCACTGCAACCGTGTGCCAGTAGTGGATGGCCACATGGTCGCCACCAGCGTCAAACTGGAAAGGAAGCCGTCGCTCGACGAACTGATTGCGGCCATCAACGGATTCGAGAGTATTCCCCAGCAGCGCAAGCTGCCCAGTGCGCCAAAGCAGCCTTTGATCTACATGCACGAGAAAGATCGCCCGCAGCCTCGCCGTGACGCCGAACGAGAGCGCGGCATGGCGGTCTTCGTCGGACGCCTGCGTGAATGTCCGGTTCTGGATTATAAGTTCATGGCGCTGGGCCACAACACGATTCGAGGCGCCGCCGGCGCGGCAGTTCTGAACGCCGAGCTGATGTATTCGGAGGGCTTGCTCGACTAATGATCGTCATGAAATTCGGCGGCACGTCCGTCGAATCGGCTGTAGCCCTGGAACGAGTCACCGGAATTGTAAAGTCTCGCCTCGATCGCAAACCTGTGGTCGTGGTTTCGGCGATGGGCAAGACCACCAATCGTTTGCTCCACATCGCCAACCTGGCAGTCGGCGGCCAGCGCGAGGAAGCTTTGCGCGAGCTCATCGATTTGCGCGATTATCATTTGCGCGAGTCTGGCATGGAGCGCACGGTCGACGAGCATTTTCAGGAACTGACGGAGTTGGTGAAAGGCCTCGCAGTGCTTGGCGAGTTGACACCACGCTCGGTAGACGCGATCTCGAGCTTCGGCGAGCGGCTCTCCAGTCTCATCGTCACCAACTACTTTAAGCATCATGGCATCAGCGCGGTGCACCTGGATTCCCGCAAGGTGATCCTCACCGATCGGCGGCATACGCAAGCCGCGCCTCAGTTCGAAGAAACCTATGCGAAACTCGCCGCCGCGATTCCACCGCTCGCCAAGAATCATGTCGTGGTGATGGGAGGATTCATCGCCTCGACCGCGGACGGGATCACAACCACGCTGGGACGGGGCGGCTCCGACTTCACCGCGGCCATCGTCGGCGCCGGTATCGGCGCGGAGGAAATTCAAATCTGGACGGACGTCGACGGCATGTTGACCGCCGATCCGACTATCGTCCCCGACGCGCATCGCGTCAAGGTCATCTCATTCACCGAAGCCGCTGAACTGGCCTACTTCGGCGCCAAAGTGCTGCACCCCTCCACCGTGCATCCGGCCATCGACCGGAACATTCCGGTGCTGATCCTCAACTCGCGCCGGCCGCAGGTGGATGGCACGCGCATTATTTCAGAAAGCGTTCCGAGCACGAACGCCGTCAAATCGATCGCTTGCAAGAGTAAAGTGACGGTGCTGAACGTCCGGTCCGCGCGCATGTTCATGGCGCACGGATTCATGCGCAGGATTTTCGAGATCTTCGATCGCTACGAGACCTCGGTGGACATGGTGGCGACGTCCGAAGTCAGCGTCTCGCTCACCGTGGACCAGCACGAGCATCTGGGCGCGATCACACGCGACCTGCGCGAGTTCGCCGAGGTATCGATCGACCAGAATCAGGCTATCATTTGCATGGTGGGCGAGAACATCCGGCACACTCCGGGAATCATAGCCCGCGTCTTCAAGGCCCTGGGTAGCATCAACGTCCGCATGGTGTCGCAAGGCGCGAGCGCGCTGAACCTTGGTTTCGTAGTCGCCGGCGCCGATCTCGCGGCAGCCGTGGTCGCTCTCCACCAAGAGTTCTTCACAGTCCTAGACCCAGCGGTGTTCGAATGACGTGGCGCACGCACACATGCGTGCCGCGTTCACACTCGTGTGAACGCCGTCCGGACGTCGGCAGGAGTGCCGACGCTGCACGCAAGAGTGCGTGCGCCACGGTGCCAAATGCCTAACCTAGCCATCGTCGGTTACGGCAAAATGGGCCGGCTCATCGACCAACTCGCGCCCGAATACGGCTTTACCGTCACAGCCCGCGTGGACGTCGGCCGCAACGAATCGCTGGAAGGCGCCGACGTGGCCGTGGAATTTTCAGTACCCTCCTCGGTCCTCGCCAACATTCAGAAGATTTCGACACTTCACATCCCGCTAATCATCGGGACCACCGGCTGGCTCGAGCACCTGAACGAAGCAAAAGCCATCGTGGAAAAGAACAACACCGCGCTAGTCTGGAGTCCGAATTTTTCGGTCGGCGTCAACGTCTTTACGCGACTGGTCGCTGAGGCCGCGAGCCTGTTCAAGAACGAAAAGGAATACGGCGCCTGGGCCTGGGAAATCCATCACATCACCAAAAAGGACGCACCTTCGGGCACGCTACTAAAACTGATCGACCAGATGAAAACGGCAGGCTTCACCCGCGCTATCGATATCAGCTCCAATCGAGCCGGCGCGCACCCGGGCACTCACGAGATCGGTTTTGATTCGGCCGCCGACACCATCACGCTCCGTCACACCGCGCGCAGCCGCGAAGGCTTCGCAAGGGGCGCTTTGAAAGCGGCACAATGGATTATCGGACGCAAAGGATTCTACGAATTCAGCGACGTCCTGTTTGGAGGTTGAAATGTTATTTCAGGGTTGCGGCACTGCTTTAGTCACTCCCTTTCGCAAGGATGGATCTCTCGACGAGATGACGCTGCGCTCGCTCGTCAAGCGTCAGATCTCTAGCGGCATCAACTTCCTGGTTCCGTGCGGAACCACTGGAGAGAGTCCGACGCTCACGCACAAGGAGCATTTGCGCGTGGTCGAGATCACGCTCGAAGAAGCCAAGGGGCGCGTGCCCGTGCTCGCGGGCGCCGGCGGGTATAACACTGCTGAAGTGACAGAGCTGGGCCGGGAACTGAGAGCCATGGGCGCGGATGGCATTCTCTCGGTGACGCCCTACTACAACAAGCCCACTCAAGAAGGCCTGTACCAGCACTTCGCGGCAATCGCCTCCGCTGTGAAACTTCCGCTCGTGGTTTACAGCGTCCAGTCGCGCACCGGCGTCAACGTCGAACCGGCCACGCTGAAACGCCTCGCTGGTGTGGACTACATCGTTGGAGTGAAGGAAGCATCCGGCAACATCAGCCAGATGGCGAGCGTAATCCAAAACGTGCCGTCGAGTTTCAGCGTGCTCTCGGGCGACGACGCGATCACCATTCCGCTTATCGCGCTCGGTGGCCACGGGCTCATCTCTGTAGTCTCGAATGAAATTCCGAAAGAGATGACGGAACTCACGCAGTTTGCACTGGCCAATGATTTTGCCGCCGCGCGAGAGGTCCAACGCAAGTATCTGCCTCTGATGGAAATCAACTTTGTCGAGTCGAATCCGATCCCGGTAAAGGCGGCCATGGCTCTCATGGGTTTGCTCGAGCCCGTCTGGCGCCTGCCAATGTGCCCACCTCTGCCTGCCAACCAGGCCAAGATCGAAAAAGTGCTCGAAGGGCTGGCCCTTCTGGCCGGCCGGAGCGTGCATGCAGTCTGAGATCGAACGATTGTTCGACGAGAAACCACAGACCTACAGCGACGAACATTTCCACCTGTTCCAGCAATTCAAGCAAGCGTTGAACGCCGGATCGATCCGCGCGGCCGAGCCCGATACCTCAACCAAGACCGGATGGCGCGTCAATGTCTGGGTCAAGAAAGGCATTCTGATCGGTTTTCGCATGGGCGCTGTGGTGGATATGTCGATCAATCCGACACGCCAGCCATGGTTCGACAAAGCGACTTTCCCCGTCCAGCGCTTGACCATCGAACGCGGCATTCGCATCGTGCCCGGCGGATCGAGTATCCGCGATGGATGCTACATCGGCAAGGGAGTGACGTGCATGCCTCCCATGTTCATCAACACCGGCACATTCGTCGGCGACGGAACGATGATCGATTCGCATGCGCTGGTGGGAAGTTGCGCGCAGGTTGGAGCGAATTGCCACATCTCAGCCGCCGCGCAGATCGGCGGCGTGCTGGAACCAGTGGGCGCATTGCCGGTGATCATCGAAGACGAAGTGCTCATGGGCGGCAACACTGGAGTATACGAAGGCACGGTGGTGAAGCGGCGGGCGGTGCTCGGCTCGGGCGTCATTCTGAATCGGTCGACACCCGTTTACGATGTCGTGCGCGGCGAGATTCACAAAGCCACCGATGACGAACCGCTCGTGATTCCCGAAGAAGCAGTGGTAGTCGCCGGATCACGCGCCATCACGCAGGGCCAGGGCCGCGAATGGGGACTTTCCATCTACACGCCCGTCATCGTCAAGTACCGCGATTCGAAAACTGACACCAGGATTCAGCTCGAAGATTTGCTGAGATAGTCGAGCGTCGCGCGTGCGGTTTTTTCCCAGGTGAACTCCCTAGCCCGTTGACTGGCCGATACGGTTGACAGCGTACCAGCGGCCAATTGCGCCAGCGCGCCGCGGATCGCATCGTCGTCGAACGGGTCGAAGAACCGCACCGTATCTCCGGCGATCTCGCGCAACGGCGGAATGTCGGAACAAGCCACGGGAACGCCAGCCGCCATGGCTTCCAGCACCGGTAGTCCGAAACCCTCGAACGTGGATGGGTAGATGAATCCGCGCGCGCCTCGATACAGCTCGTAAAGTTTTTCTCGCGGAATCCAGCCGGCAATCCGGACGTTGCTAGTCGCCAGTTTCTCAATCTGCTTGGCCGCAAAACCTCGCACGCCCGTGAGGATCAACGGCGGCAGCGTTTTGTCCTGCCCGTACACTCGCAGCAGCCGCTCCAGATTCTTGTGCGGATGCGAGGTCGAAACGCACAGCAGGTAATCGCGAGGTTGCCGGTTCTTCGCCACTTCAAAGAACTCCTGCTCTACGCCCAGATGGATCACTTCGGAATCGGCGTTGTAGTATTTCCGGATATCCCCCCGCGTCGCCTCCGAAGACGCAATGAGCCCGCTCGATCGCTTGGCCGCCGCCCACAGAAAGAACCGCCAGAACGGGAGATCGAACCATCGGAAAAACTCCGGATGCCGCTTGTGCTGCAAATCGTGAAAAAGCGTGACCATCGGACAATCGCACGCCAGCGGCGCAGTATAGCCGGTGTTAAATAGGACATTCAGCTTCCGGCGGTTCGCTGAAAATGGCAGCACCAGTTGCTCCCACAAGATCCGTGCGGGACGAAACGCCGCTCTGATTGGTTGCTTTACTTCGACGAAATTCACCCGCTGCGGGACCAGATCCCCGTCCGTCTCGCGATTCGTGAAAACGAAATACTGATTCACACGATCGATCTTCGCGAGCGCCTTTAGTAAGTTGCGAAGGTAGATCTCCGTGCCACCCACACCTCCGGGAATAAGGTAGAGAGCGTTGACGCCGATGCGTAGCATCTATTGGCCGGTTTTCGCCAGGGCATCACGAGCCAACTGATTGGTGGGATCCAACTGCAGCACGTGGCGAAACTCGTTGGCGGCCTGCGCCCGGTTGCCTTGTTGAAGGTAGACGGCGCCTCGGTAGTAATAAGTCATCGCGAAGTTGGGATCGAGGTTGCTGGCAGTTTCGAGCGCCTCTAAGGCGTCCGCGTTTTTACCCATCTTGCCGTACTCCATGCCGATTTGCGAATAGACATGCGCGCTGCGCTCGAGGGTAGCGGCTTGCTTCAGCTTGGCGATCGCTTCGTCTCCCTTGCCCGCGCAGTCGTAGGCCAGCGCCCAG
Organism: Bryobacteraceae bacterium; assembly: GCA_041490325.1. Taxonomy (GTDB): domain Bacteria; phylum Acidobacteriota; class Terriglobia; order Bryobacterales; family Bryobacteraceae; genus Palsa-89. Next base: position 10,940 of record JBGPSX010000048.1, read on the forward strand.
TCCACCAGCAGGTCGAATTTCGGCGGCTCAAACTGCGCCGCTTTTCCGAACTCAGTCACGGCATCCTCGCAACGGCCACCCAGATAGTAGGCAAAGGCGAGTTGGAATCGCGGCCGAAGTTTCGTAGGTGATTTGGAAACGCTATCCTTCCAGAGGTCCACCGCGTTGCTCCAGAGCTGATTGCGCTGGTACGTGGCCGCGGCCTCGAGCACGAGAACAATGCCGAGCACAATGACCATCGTGGCGCGCGTGGTTTTCCAACGGCGCAGCAATTCGAGAACGACGAAGAGCAGGCCGATGAACGGCAAATAGAGACGGCGCTCGGCCAGCGGGTCGAGGATCGGCACGAACGATGAAGTCGGTGCGATCAAAATCAGAAATGTAAACCAACCGTAGCAGGCCAGCGGGATCTTTCGCCTATATATCCAGGCGGCCACTGACACAGCCACCAGGGCGACTAGCCCAAAGATAGCCCCATGCTCGGAAATCGTCCGCGAGATGGGAATGTCGGCGTCAACGTTTTGACCAACCGGCAGCATGAACATCAACAGATAATCCCAGATGACGCGGCACTGGGTGAAGAAGTATTGGTACCACGTGAAATCCTTCACGCCAAAACCGGCTGTTGAGCCGCTGGCGCCGCTAAGCACGCGCCATACAAAAGCGAATCCAACGGCGCTCGCGATCAGCGTCGGAACATACAGCCGCCAATTGCGGCGGATGCCAACCAACGAGAAGCCAGGATTCCAGAAATAATCCGTCAGAAGAAACACCGCCGGCAGAGCAGCCGCATGCTCTTTCGTTAACACTGCGGCGCCGAACAGCGCCAGTATCGCCACCGTTCTTGTCCAAGAAACGCTGTCACCAACTCGATAGAGAAATACGACAACTGCAGCCAGTACCCAGAACACACTGAGTGTTTCCGAACGGCTGGCGATGTAACTCACCGACTCGGTTTGCAACGGATGCGCCAGAAACAGCCCGGCGGCGAAGAGCGCCAGTACATAGCCCCGCCATTTCTCAATGCCGACCCAATTCAGCACCTTCTGCGCAGCCAGTCCGATGAGCACGCCATTCGAAAAGTGCAGCAGAACGTTCACCAGATGATAGCCGAAGGTCGACTGACTGCCCGCGCTCTGAAAGTTCAGCCAATAACTGAACATCAACAACGGACGCATCCCCCTGACCCAATTCATCAGAGGAGCACTGGCGTAGCCCGGAAGCATGTAGGGCAGATAGCTATCGTCCAGCAGAAACGGCCCGTTTATCGCCGGTGAGTAAATCTCGAAAAGCACCAGGAACGCCACGAAAAGACCAGCGGCGTATTTCCAATACTGAGGTTGTGGTGTTGGCGCTACTGCGACGGCGGCCGCCGGCGAGCGTTTCGTCTTCCCCGGCTTACCGCTCTTCATCGCGGTTGTGCAACTGAAACTCGACGATCGCCAGCCTCTGGGCGATGGCGATGTTGGCGTCCTTCAAATCGGAAATGACCACCGAAAGCCGGTAAATGACGACCACGAATACGCAAAAAACCAGCAGCAGCAATGCCAGCGGCGCATCCGTGAGCCCAAGCTGTTCGGAGATCCACGTCAGCATCCGGTGCGAGCGCGAAAGCAGGAGCACAATTACGGCGGCAACCAGCCAACTCACCGAGTATTCGACGCGAATGTGAGCCCGCCGTAGGGAAAAAAGAACCAGCATCATCAAAAGCATGCTCAGGATGGTTACCGTATTTAACAGGCGTTCCATTGTTATGGTTTCCTTGCGCGGCCTTCGAACTTCAGGATGTTTACGAACACACCCAGCAGAACGTGAATGATGTAATATAACGATTTTACCGCGGTGATGGTGCTGCGGCCAGCTTTGCGCCGCCGCATCTGGCACGGCACTTCCTGAAACTGGAATCGCTTACGCTGCAGCACGACCAGCGCTTCTATTTCGGGATATTCCAGCGGAAAGCTTCCGCTGAAAACCTGCAGGGCCTCGCGATTGACGCCGACAAAGCCTGAGGTTGGATCGTGGACCGGCTTGCCCAGAATTGGCCGCAACACCAGCCGGAAAATATTAATTCCGATACCGCGTGCGATGCTGGTGTGCGCGCCGTTGTTTTGATAGAAGCGCGAACCGATCACCATGTGACAGCCGCTAGTTCGTAGCACGTTGAGCAAAGCAGGGATGTATTTCGGATCGTGCTGTCCATCGCCGTCCACGCGGATGACATAGGTGTAGCCGAGTTCGAACGCCAGCTTGTATCCGGCTTGTACGCAGCCTCCGAGTCCGAGATGGTAGGGCAGCCGGAGCACATCGGCGCCGGCGGATTCCGCGCGCCGGCAGGTTTCGTCTTTCGAGAAATCGTCTACAACCAATATTGGAACCTGCGGCAAAATCTCGCGGACTTCCGCGATCACGCCGGCGATCGCACCGGATTCATTGAAGGCAGGAATCAGGATCAGGAAATCATTCGAGCCGCTGGCCTGCTTCACAGCGCCGCCACCTGGCGCGGTCCGATAGAAAAGCGCCGGATCAAGCGCCGAAATTGTTTCGCATTGAAGCGCCGTTTCATTTGGCGGCGTTCCTTCCACAAAACAGGAAGCCGTAGCAGCATCGCCCCATAAGCGCGTATGACGTAAATCGGAAGCCGCGCAAC
>JBGPSX010000049.1:0-13474 GCA_041490325.1 Bryobacteraceae bacterium
CCATGATAGGGCTCGCTGCGCCGGAAGGAAGCGAGCGTGCTCGGATTCCCGGCGTTATTGCCGGGGTTGGCGCCGGACAAGTAATTCGAGTCTTCCTTGAAATCATCCCAGCCGCGCATCCAGGTTAGCTTCACGCCCTTGAGACTAATCTCGTTTCCGATCCGATATTCGTTGCGCAGGCGGCGCACGTTTTCGAAGAGCGGGAATTCATTGCCGCGCGATTCGAACAATTGAGTGGTCGAAAGAGCAGGGCCGTTCTGATTGCCGCGCGCGTAGCCCAGAAAAAACTTCAGATTGGACTGCGGGAAGAGCGTGAAGTCGTGATCCTGGGTGGTGTATTGCGTGTCGAGCAGGTGTTGGCCCAGCGCGCCGCCGGTCCGCAATCCGGGATTGAAGTAATCGTTCAGCCGCCACATCAGGTCGTAGCGGTATAGCTTGTTCTTCTGGACGCGCAACGTGGCGTTCTGGTAGGGATCGTTGCCCAGGCCTTGCGTAGTCAGCACGACCTCGTCGAAGAACTTGCCGTCTCCGTTCTTGGAGTTGACGCTGAGGAAACTCGCGAGCAGCCGCACGCCGTTGCCGTAGTTCACCGTGCTCCGATACTGATCCAGGCTGCCGCCGACGGTTCGGACCCGGTAGCCGGTCTCGAATGAATCGACGATGTTGTAGTCGCCCGAGTCCACGCCGCGGCGCGGCCCCACGGTTTCCGATGTCGGCGCGACCGGTATCTGCGCACGACCAGCTTGGGTCAAGATCAGGGCCACGAGCAGGGTGCGGATGCTGAATCTCATCGCAAGAATTGAGGATCGGAATTCGATCCGTGCACGCGCACGTGGCACGTGGTGCAGTTCTGATAGCGCGGATCGGCGAGGTTGTGGGCGGCCGACAGGGTCAGGATTCCGGTGCCCTGACGGCCGAAATTTCCAGCTCCGTTGTGACATTCCAGGCACAGAGTGAAGACCACCGGCCGCTTGAGAAGTCGTGAGTTGGCGGAACCGTGCGGGTAGTGACACGTCTCGCATCCGTCCACGCGGACGGGCTCGTGTTCGTACACAAACGGGCCGCGTTTCTCGGAATGGCAGCGAACGCAGGGCTCCTCGTTTGCGAGCGACTGATCTACCAAGCGAGGGCGCGATGCCAACCGCCAGGTCGGCGCAAAGGCGCCGTGCGGATTGTGGCAGTCCGTACAGGTCATGAATCCTTCATTGACGCGATGTTTGAACGGCAGCGAGAATTGCGAGCGGACGTCTCCGTGGCAGCCGTAGCAAACGTCGATCTGCCGCTTGGCGAGCAGGAACTTCGGAACCGGCGACTTGTGAACCGAGTGACAGCTCGTACAGACCACGTCGTTCAGCGAGTGCGTGGAGCGTCGAATGTTGGCGCGGCTTAACGTTTCAGCGTGGCAGCGTAAACAGTTGTCGAGGACTTGTTTGGGCTGAAGCTGCGAAAAAGCGATGATAGTGGCCTTGCCGCCGCGGGCTTCGACGTGCGCCTGACCCGGGCCATGGCAGCCTTCGCATCCGGTCTTGTCGACCGATTCTTTCCCGGAAGCAATGCTCTTGAAATGCGGGTTCTTGTAGAAATTGGACCAAAGGTCGGGATGACAGCTCTTACAAACATTACTGCCCACGAAACCGGAATTTGAAGCCGGCTGCGCGGGCAGCAAGACAAACGAACACAATAAGAGAACGGCTAGCTTACCGGGACCCCTCACTTCCTCCAATATACAGGGAATCAGAAAGTGAAGCTGAGGCCGGCCATCACGACAAAGTCGGACAGCCAACCGCCCACCTTGGAGCCCTGCGCCGGAGCGATCACGTTCTTCGGAAACGGCGTGAGGTAGTCGTGAGCTTCGAGCCGCAGTTGGACCGATTGGGCGATGCTGACTTTCACTCCGCCGCCGACCGATATGAGCGGTTCGATCTGGCTGGTCTTAGTCAGCAATGCGATATTTGAAAGCGGTTGGAAGGGCTGCTCGGCGCCCGTGCCCTGATAAACTTTTACGCCGCCGCCACCCGCCACGAACGGCCGAACATGCGCTTCGCTGGGAGCGAAGTGATACAGGAAATCGTAATGGACGGCGTGGGTCTGCCCGCCGAAGTTGACGTTGGTCCCGCCCGATGACAGCTTCAGGTCGGAGCGCTCGAAATCGTACCGGAGCTCGCCGCCCGCCACAGCGCTGGTGTTATTGCCGAGCCAGGCACTGACCGCGAAGCCGTTGGAAACGCCCGCGTCAGCATTTCCGATCGCATTCTGGAAAGTCTTAGAGGTGTAGAAGCTGCCCCCTCCGGCGACACCCACTTCCCATTTCTGGGCGAAGGCCGCCGGCGCCGAAGCGAGCAACGTCAAAAACGTAATTGACAGAAACTGTTTCATTGTTGTTTTTTCGTCCTTAATCTACGACTCGCACGGGAAGCGAGGTTGAAAATGAGCCTTGAGTTATCGCGAGCGGCACTGAAAGGCCGGTCGGGACATTAGCTGGCACCTTCACGTTGATCTGGTAAACGCCCACTTGGCCGGGGGTCAGCCCCCAATAGGCCACCGGTATATCGACACCGCCCAGCGAGACCGCCGGCTTGGTCAGAGCCGAGGTGAGCGCCATAGGAGCGGGCGATCCGGTTGCGACGGCCGGGCTGGTTTGCCCGAGGCCGGTGAGATAGATCACCAGATATTCGTTCGCATTCTTATGAACTGGATGCGAATCGGTGAGGAGCAAGTTATCGTCGGCGCGAACAATGGTCGGAAGATTGGTGAATGGACCGGCCGCGCCGGAGCGGAATACGCTGGGAGCTCCAGGCAGAACCTGAAGATTGAAATTGTCGCTGGTGCCACCGGGCGTCCGCAGGATGAGCGTGACGTTGCCGATGGATTCAAAAGGCATCTGAGCGTTCACCTGGTTGGGCGACACAAACAGAATCGGTACTGGAAGACCGTTGACGCTGAGGCAGCTCTCGGCCAACGCCGTCGGTAACGGCATTTGCGAGGTAGCCAGATTGATCGGACTGAGCTGCGATCCGAAAACGGAGATCAGGCCGCCCGGAGCGATACCGGGTTTGAGGTCGGCCGCGTTCACGATCGAGCTGATTTGAGGCGGAGCGACGGCGGCATCGTAGTTCGCCGCCAGAACCGTAAACCCGGAAACCGTGAGATTGATGATGGCGGTCCGGCTGTACAGCGGCGCCACCGTTCGGGTAAACGCAGAGCCGGTGGTTCCGAGCAGCGGAGCCTCGGCGATGGACGTTGCCTTGCTGACCGCATTGTTGGCATTGGTCAGGTCCAGCCGCTGGATGATGCCGGGCGCGCTGCTCTGCGCGGTCCCGGACCCGGCCGGGGCCGTGGTGCGGAATCCGGCTTGATCCACGAACGCAAATCCGGAAGAGTTTCCGGTTCCCGATTCAAACTGCAGAACCGGAACGAGCGAGGAATCCAGAAGGTTGTTCCCAGCCACATACTGGTTGTAGTTGGAAGCCGCATAGGCGCCCGACAGAGCGCTGAAATCCTTACGCGAAACTGTAAACGAATTCACGTTGGCGTCATACAGCATGACGCTGCCGTCCGAGGACGCCATCATGATGGACGACCCGTTGCTGGAGGACGCGAGCACTGAGTTGAGCGCAACTTTGTTCTCATAAATCCCGAGGCTCGGCAATTTTGAGCTGCCGCGCGTGGCCAAGTCGATGCGGTGAATGGAAGGATCGCCGCCGCCGGCATTGCGCGTTACAGCCAGGATGGCATTCGAGGACGAAGCCACCGATTGGACATAGTCGCCGCCGGTCATACGAACAGGCGTGGTGGCCTGCAGTGTTTCGAGATCAAACACGTTGAGATAGTGGGCATGATCGCAGCCCACCAGCAGGTAGCGCTGATCGTACGTCACCGCCATCCCCTTGGGTGTGTTGGCAGTGCGCAGGGTCGCAACTAGAGTATTGTTGTTGGCGTTGTACACCAAAACCTGGTTCTTGTCCTGCCGCAGCACGTAGAAACGATCGCGAGTGGGGTCAGCCAGAAGGTCAACCAGCTTTCCCGCAACATTCACGAATGTCCCGCGCTGCTCGGGCTGGCGCGAATTGATCAGCACCCGGACTGGCGTGGGGATATTCACCGCCTGGCTGGATGAAATCACCAGTGAGGCAGTCACGGTGCCCTTCTGATTTGCAAATACATTCGGGTCCACCCGTACGCTAACCGTGGCCGGTGTTACGCCTGTGCTGGGAGTCACGCTCAGGCCCGGAGTATTGGTCGAGATCGAAAACGCGGTGCTACCGCCGCCAGGGTTGACGATGGTAAGGGTTTGGGTTGAAACCGAGCGGTCGCAGAAATTGCCGCGGAAGACCATGTCTTCTTGGCTAGCGGCCACCTGTGACGCTTTCGACAGAGCGCCCACTTGCAATACCATCACGCCGCTATCGGAAACACCGTACATGACGGAGCCATCGCTCGAGAGCACGCTCTTGCCGGCGAAATTCTCGGGCAGATTCAACTGATTCCGAACCGTCAGGTTGTCCGAATCGACAATCTGCAAAACGGGCGGCGGATTCGTCTGACCCGTGGTGCGTATTTGCGTGTAAATCGTGTTGCGCGCGGAATCCACCGCGTGCGTGCCCACGTTCAGAGTTCCGGCCGGATCGGCGTATTCGGAAATCCCGTAGAAGGCGCGGTCCACCACCGTCCACCCGGCGGCGAAATAGGATCCATCCTGGCTGACGCTGATGGCGCGCGGGCCGAGCGGAGGAGCGGCGGTGTACAACCCAGCCGTCAAGGTTCGAGAGGTGACGTCATAGCGGAACATCAGGTTCTCTGAAAAGCCGCAAATCACCAATCCGTCCCCGGAAGCACCCACCGAGGCTGCCACGATATTGGGAGGAAAGCTGGCCGCTGGTTGGGGCAGTGTCTTGGCCGTCAGACCTGCGATCGTATCCAGCTCTACCGTTGTTCCCGAAACCGGGTCGAACAGCAGGAAGTCGGTCTTCGTCACCACCAGCGCCAGTCCGTCGATTCCGAACGCCACGCCGAGCGGTGGGCTGCCGAGCGAAAACGTCTGCTTGCCGTTGGTCGTGAGATCGATCACGGTCAGCGCATTGGTCGACGACGCCGGAGGCGCCGCGTTTCCATAGTGCGCCACCACCAGGAACCGTCCATCCGGCGACAGGGAGAGAGAGCTCGGCTGCGCGGCCACGTTGATCGAGGTCTGGATGGCATTGTTGGCCAGCGACATTACCTCCACCCGATTGGCCGTGAAGTTCGCGACGTACAGTTGTCCCCGCGCTTCATCCAGGGCCAGGTCGGAGGCGTGTCCGCCGATCGACACTACTTTACCGAAGGTTGCTCCAAACGCCGTCGCGGCGAGCGAAGCGACCAGAACGATCTTCCACCAATAAGACTTGCTCAGCATAACGATTTACTCCCAAGAGACGATTTCTCCAGTTTTCAAACTGGTTCTGCTAGGAGGCACGGCAACTCCAACGCCGTGCCTCGATTTCTCCACCACTCACGGACCACCAGGCGGCCGCCGGAGAGGGTTCCTGCTCCGGACTGCGCGCGCCGCCATCTGTGCACTCACCCAACGCTACTCAGCGCCCTTTTTGCGGCGCAGAACGATCAGCCCCAAAAACAGGACTGCGAGTACAGCGCAAACGATGCGAATTATCGAGCTATCCATCGTCTTTCTCCTTTCCCGCGAAAAGATTCCACTACATGTTGTTCATCATCGGGAGCAGCTCCCGGATGATTTTCATAACTACCGGCCCCACCGTCACTACGAACAAGGAGGGCAAGATACAGAAAAAGATCGGGAACACCAACTTCACGCCCAGCTTGGCCGCCTTTTCCTCGGCGATCTGCCGCGCCTGGACACGCATGTAGTCCGAATGAGCGCGCAAACTCTGAGCCACGCCGGTACCGAAGCGGTCGGCCTGAATGAGCACCGCCACCAGCTTCTTCAGATCTTCTACAGCGGTCCGGTCGGCCAGGTTGCGCAGGGCTTCCGCGCGCCGCTTTCCGGCTTTCAATTCCAGGTTCACAATGGCCAGTTCTTCGCTGATTTCCGGATGAGCCCGTTCGAGCTCCTTCGATACCTGCATGATGGCTTGGTCCAGGCCCAGGCCCGATTCCACGCAAACCACCATCAAATCCAAGGAGTTGGCCAGCCCGCGCTGAATCTGCTTCTGGCGGCGCTTGGCGGCCATTCGCACAAACTCGTTCGGGCCGAAAAAGCCGATGGCGACCGAGGCCAGAACCGCCCCGAACTTGTTGGTCTGCTCGAGCGAAGACTTGAGTATGAAGCCCAGGGTCAATAACGGCAGCAGGACCGCGAACAACGCCTTGGCGCCGTACAGTACTTTGAGAGCGTTCGGATTCCGATACCCGGCGCGGATCAGCCGGCGCTGCATCACCGTGACGTCTTTGGGCGACGCGGGCACTATGTTTCCGAGGCGCTTTACGATGTCGTGAAAGATCAGACTGGGATGGACCGGCGCCGAATCGTGCGCGCTGAGGCCGGTACCGGCCACGCGTTCGATGGCTTCCTTGGGTTTTACGTACAACCGCACGCCGGCATAGGAGAGGCCCGCTGCGAATGCCAAGAAGATGAACACGCTAAAAAGGAATGCCATGGTCAGACCTCGATCTTCACGATCTGCCGGATCACGGCGTAGCCGATAAGCTGCAGACCGACGGCCGCGCCCAGCATGATGTTTCCGATGTCATCCAGAAAGAAAAACTTGATGTAGTCGGGATTAGTGAAGAACATCAGCACACCCACCGCGATCGGAATGCACGTGAGCGCCGTACCCGTCATCTTGCCGTGAGCGCTGATGGCGCGAATACGGCCGCGCAACTTGAATCGCTCGCGAATAACGTAGGCCAGCTTGTCGAGAATCTCGGCCAGGTTTCCACCGGTTCGCTTCTGCAACAGCACGGCTGAGACAAAGAAATGGACGTCCAGGGATGGAATCCGCTTAGCCAGCTTCTGCAGCGCCACGTCCAGGGGAAGCCCGAGATTGTGTTCCTCGAAGGTCCGCCGGAACTCTCCCGCTAGCGGCTCCTGAAACTCGCGATGAATCATTTCGAGTGAAACCGAAAAAGCGTGCCCGGCGCGCATGGAACGCGACACGAACTCAAGGCTGTCCGGGAAAAGTTCCTCGAAGCGGCGCATTCGCGCGTTGCGCTTCTTGATCACGTAGAACAGAGGAAGACTGCCCGCGATCAATCCCACCAGGTAGGAAACCCGTCGAAAGTTATCGGGTAACAACAGCCAGGCCGCGGCCCAGCCGCCCACCGCCCCGCCCAAACAGGTATTCACCAGCCGTTGCGTGCTCCAGCGCATGCCGGCTTGCTCGATGAGCTCGTGCAACTTGGCCTGCAACTGAAAGCGGTGTAGAAACTTGGCTGCCAGCAGTTCGTTCTTCTCGTCGGCTTGAATCAGGGCCGCGTTGGGACCGGCGGCCTTGCCCTTCTTGGACTTGCTGCTGCCGAGCAGGCGGCTTTTCAGCTTGTCCAGGTCGGAATGGCGGAAGGCGCTGGAACAAACCCACCACACCACCAGCGCACAAGCCCAAACCGCGATTGCGATGACTATGAACATGGGCTCAGACCTCCACGACCTCGTCAAACAGGTCGGCGCGCAGCCGGATGCCCGCGGCCAGCAGCTTTTCGTAGAACTTCGGACGGATGCCGGTGGCTGCGAATCGGCCCACCACGCGGCCATCCGGGTTCAAGCCGCGCTTTTCGAAAACGAAAATGTCTTGCAGCGTTATGATGTCGCCTTCCATGCCGGTCACCTCCGTGAGGTTGACCACGCGGCGCGTACCATCGGTCATGCGCGAAGCCTGCACCAACAGGTGCACGGCGCTGGCGATCTGCTGCCGTATCGAAGTGATCTGCATGTTTGAATTAGCCATCGCCACCATGACTTCCAGGCGCGATATAGCGTCGCGCGGGCTGTTGGCGTGAACAGTCGTGAGCGAGCCGTCATGACCGGTGTTCATGGCTTGCAACATGTCCAGCGCTTCTTCGCCGCGGACTTCGCCGACCACAATGCGGTCGGGACGCATACGCAGGCTGTTGACCAGCAATTCCCGCTGCCGCACCGCTCCGTTGCCTTCGAGGTTGGGCGGGCGCGTCTCGAGCCGTGCCACGTGCGGCTGCTTGAGCTGCAACTCGGCCGCGTCTTCAATGGTGACGATGCGCTCCTTCGGTGAAATGAACGCCGAAAGCGCGTTGAGCAGCGTGGTCTTACCGGAGCCGGTTCCGCCGGAGATGATGATGTTCATCTTCGCTCGTACCGCCGCTTCGAGAAGCTCCATCATGCCGGGTGTCATGGAGCGGCGATCCACCAGGTCGGGGGGCATCAGCTTGTCTTGGCTGAAGCGGCGAATGGACAGCAGTGGCCCGTCCACCGCCAGGGGCGGAATGATCGCATTGACGCGCGATCCATCGCTCAGACGCGCGTCCACCATGGGCGTCGATTCGTCCACGCGACGTCCCACTTGCGAAACGATCTTGTCGATGATCCGCAGCAGGTGTTGTGCGTCGCGGAAGTTCACTGAAGTGAGTTCCAGCAAACCCTTGCGTTCGATGTAAACCTGCTTGTGCGTGTTGACCAGAATGTCGGAAATGCTGGGATCTTGAAGCAGCGGCTCGAGCGGGCCGAGACCGAATACCTCGTCCAAAACCTCATCGCAGATCTGCTGCTTCTCGAGCGAACTGAGCAAGGTCGGCTCGGAATCGATCAAGGAGATCAAGGCCTGGCGAACCTCGCTTCGAACGCGCTGATTATCGATGGTGGCCAGCGCCTCCAGGTTGATCTTGTCCACCAGTTTGCGGTGCAGAGTGAACTTCAGCTCCTGGTATTCGGGCTTCAACGCGCCCTTGGACCGCGCGCCGTTCTTCAGCAGACGTTGCTCCCAGCTCACCTGCGGCGTTGACGATTTGTTTTCAAGATTCGGAAACATAAGATTTCTTCGCTAAACAGCCGACGGGACCGGTCTCCAATCGGCGATGCCGTTTCTCTTTCCATCAGAGCTCGCGGTCCCCGTCAACCTCGCTGCCAAGTCTTCGATGGCCTTGCCGAGTTCGCAATGGCGATCCACCGGTTGACCCAGCGTGACGGCGCGGTGCAGGGAAAAGTAATCGTTTGGAATGCGTGCGTCGATCGCGCAGTTGAACAGCCGTTCCATATCGGATCCCACGATCTCGTCGCGGCGGTTGATGCGGTTCATCAGGATCTGGAAGCGGTCCTTGGGGAAACCCAAGTGGTCCAGCAGGTTCACGGCTTTGCGCGCCAGATGCAGGCTGGGCAGTTCGGGTGTCGAGACCAGAAACGCGCGATCGCACTCGGAGATGGTCATCAAACTCAGGCGCTGGAATACCACCGGCAGGTCCATCACCACCCAGTCGTAATTCATGCGGGCATGTTCGAGCACCGCGTGCAGCCGTGCTCCGTCCACCGGACCCGCATAGGGAGTTTCGGGCGCAGGCAGGATATCCACTCCGTCGGAGACAGCTACCAAGCCTGGCCACGCGCCCTCGTTGAGCTGACCGGCCAACTGCACCGCGTCGAGCAGGGATTTCGTATTGGTCAACTTTAAGTAAAAGCCGATCATTCCGCCCATCAGGTCAAAATCGGCGAGCAGCACCCGCTTGGACGTCGTTCTGCGCAGCGCGAAGGCCGTCTGAGCGGCCAGCGTGGATGCGCCCGATCCCGGTTTGGCGCTCGAAAAGGCCACCACCGTGCCCGGTTGTGCTTCGCCGGAGGTATGGGGTTGTAGCAAGCGGTGCAATCGCGCCACGGCTTCATTCTGGATCTGAACCTCAAAAGGCGCGTACAGAAATTCGCTCGCGCCCATTCTGAGCGAGCGCAAAATGGCATCGGAATCGTTGCGCGTGTGCAAGCCCACCACGTGGGTCTGCAGATTGAGCGATGAGACGCAGCGGATCAGTTCGCACGCTACTTCGAGATCCGTGGAGAGGTCCAACAGAATGACATCCGGCTTGGTTTGCCGAAGACGGATTTCGAGCGTCTGGTGCGAAGGATAAGACTTGAAGTCGGAGAGGATCTGAAAGGCGCGGGTCCGCTCGATCGCCAGCGAGAATTGATTCGCAAGCTCGCGATCTGGCACGATCGACAACGCCGTCAAAGCTGGTCCTCTGCCTGTCATCGAGTATTCCTGTCCGCCGCTAGGAAGGCTTGCTCCACTCCTACCTGGTCCTCCGGGTGGACTTGGTCCCCGTCTGCGCCGCGCTGGCCGCGTTCGGAGTGATGGAATTCAAGAATTCCTTCGGCATGGCCGGCATGGGTTTGGCTTCGCCCGGCTGGAGCGGAGTGGTGATCTCGGGCGTGACCAGTACGATCAGTTCCGTATTGTTCTTGTCGATCTGGCGGCTCTTGAAAAGGTTGCCCAGGATCGGCAAGCTGGCCAAGCCCGGAATCCGGGAAATAGTTTCTGTCACGCGGTTGTCGATCAACCCGGCAATGACAAAGCTCTGGCCTTCGCCGAGCTCGATATTAGTCTCGGTCTTGCGCGAGGATAGGGCCGGAATTGTAAAGCCGTTAAAGGACAAGGCATGCGCAAAGTCGAGCGACGATACCTCGGGCTTCACGTACATCTTGATGGTGTTGTTCTCGGTTATGGTGGGATTGAAGTTCAAGCGCACGCCAAATTCGCGGAACTGAATGGTGACCGCTCCGGAATTGGAGCCGCCCTGCAGGACTGGAATCGGAAATTCTCCGCCTACCAGGAAGCTGGCCTCTTTGCCGTTGGTGGTGATCAGGTTTGGTTCGGCGAGAATTTGCAGCAGATTGCGCTGCTGCAGGGCCCGCAGGAACACTGCAAAGTTGAGGTCGGGGCGGAAGGCGAAGATGTTCAGCGCATCCGAAATCGAGAAGCTGCTATTGCCAGCCGCTCCCGCTCCGCCGCCCAATGTGGATGGATTCGGCGCAGGTGAGGAGCCCGTGGTGATGCGTCCGATCGTGTTGGTGGCCCCGGTGGAAACCAGGTTGATCGCAAACTGATCGGAAACCGACCGATCCAACTCCGCGAACTTGACGCGCAAAAGAATCTGCTTCTCGACGGCCGGAGCAGCGATCTGCAAATTGTTCACGATGTTCTTGGCGAACGGCGCCGCGAGTGCCGAAGCGCGGTCGGCCACATCCTTGTTGGTGGCGCGCCCGGTGAGGGACAGAGAATCGCGCGAAGACTGTACGTGGATTTCCTCTTTGGGAAACGTATCCTTCAGCAACTTGCGAAGCGGCTCCAAATTCTGTTCCACGGTGATGTTGTAAAAGTTGCGCTGACCGCTCTTGCTCCAGACCACCAGCGTCACGGTTCCGAACGACTTGCCATGCACCAGGACTTCGCGACCCGTGACCGGGGACGCGTCCACGATGTCCGGATTGCTGGTCGAAATCCGAGCAATGTCGGTCGGGTAGTCGATGACGATGCTTTTTCCGACCGTCAGCTTAATGTCCTCAGGCCCGCCCTGAGCGAAAGTCAAAGTGGCTGCCGCAAAAATCAGCAACCCTGAAACGAGGTACAGCCTTTTTGTCGCTTGCATGGTTTACTTTCCCCCGACTCCGACAACTTCTACAGATTTTTGAGTTCCCCGGATCACGATGATCTGATCGGGCGGCGGTGGCGGCGGAGGTGGAGCAGCGGCTACCGTATCCACCGGTCGCGTCCTCGGACGCTGTGCGGCTGCTGGCCCAGGCTCCTTCTTCCGGCTGGTGTGCCCGCCGTAGAGTTCCGCTACTTCGCGGCCTGGCGTCTTCTCGATGGTCTGGTCGCTGCCGTTGCGCAAGACCAGTTGTATCCGGCCCTCGAGGTTGGCGAGCGTCAGCGTCTCAGCCTGTTCGGGCGTCGCGAGAAGCGTTACCGTGGGCGCCTGGATGGCTTGCCCCCGGGCGTCGGCTTGCATCACCGTTCCAGCTGAAAGGACCAGGAGATTTTGTAGCGGCGTCGGCGTGACCGTGACGGACCCGTCGGAGTTGGGTGGACGTCCGGTTACCAGCACGTCGACTCGCATCCCCGGGAGCACGAATCCCGAAATACCGGTTACATCGTTGACGCGCATTGTCACCGCGCGCATCCCAACCGGGATAATCGGCGCGAGACCAAGCCCGCTGCCTCGCACCGCCAGCCGTCCTTCGAGGATGGCTTCATCCATCAGGATGTTGCTGATCACCGGACGGTCGATCACTTCTTCGGGTTTTTGGAAAGCGCCCTTCGGGAAAGCCACGGAGGGAATCTTTCCCACCTTGATATCGGCCGGCTTCACGGTCGTACCTACACTCAGCGGCCGAGCGGCCACGACCACATCCCTTAAGTCGGTCGGCTCAGCCTTCTTCGGGCTGCCGGCGCGCGCCGTCATCTGATAAAACACGCTCGAGATCACGAGCGCGAACAACAGACTCACGCCCAACACGGTTAGAAATCTACGATCCATATCTCTCTCTCCTAAACCCCTTTATCGGAAGTGGAGTACCAAAACAGCTTTCTCTCACGACTTTGGAACCAGGCTGAGCCACACTCCGGCTGCAATCGCCGGAGCGTACGGAATCGATTCTGCTCGCCGTGGCTGGCTGTTCAGCGCTCCGGCTTCCGCCCCCACCCAACCCGAACGTCTGGTTCGCAAAAAATCTCGAACATAGCCCGCTGCAATCACTAGCGCGGCCAACAATCCACCACAGCCGGCCGTCCACAACGCAGCCTCCAGCAGTTGCTTCATTCCGAGCACTGCCCCGAAGCCGGCCATCAATTTCACATCGCCTCCGCCCATGCCGCCCAATAGGTAGAAAATCAGGAACACACCGGCGCCCGTCACAGTGCCGAGCAGAGCCGAGCCGGCGCCGCTCCAGCCGCGTTCCACGGTCTGCCAGATCACGCCAGCCACGAACGCCGAGCAAGGAATCCAATTCGAAATCCGCCGGCGCGACAGATCGTCGACAATCGCAGCGATACCCACAATGCCTGCAATCCAGCCCTGGGCCGTCAACGGCTTTCCCCCTTGCCGAAATGCTTGGGAGACCGCGCTTCGCCGCCTTCGAGCGAGCCGGCCACATCGGCGGTGCGATTCTTCTTTTTGTTGAATTGCTCGGAGCGAAGCAGCAAGGGCGCCAGAAAACCGGCCTGTAGCGCAAACTCAGCTAAGGCTTTACCCGAGGGTAATCGCCAACTCCCGGCGTCCAGCCATTCCACCGGCATCGACATGCCCAGCTTGGCTGCCACACGACCGTTGGTGGAACCGCCCAGGTTCTGGTTGCTTCTCATGCCTGTCGCTCTCCTGCTTTACTAGTTCGGCAAACTGGGAGGTTTTCATTAGCCTCCGAGCCGGGTTTTCTTTAGTACGGATGATGCTCGAGTGGGGTTGAATCTACGTAGGTCGCCGAGCTCTTCCGGCCTATTCTTTCGAACAGTATGGCGTGCTTATCGTCTTTCACTACATGCCAGGAGGGGTCCATCTTCAGCAGACCGCTCAG
>JBGPSX010000050.1:0-13387 GCA_041490325.1 Bryobacteraceae bacterium
CATCCACCAAAGCTCCCCCTACGCCGCGCCGCATCTGTTTTGCCGCGTGAAAATCAGACAAGCGCTTCTTGCTCGTGATGTCATCAAACACCCGGTGAATGACGTCAGCAACCTCGTTGGCCGACTTGCAGATCTTCCGCAGAGGAAGCAGAAGAAGCGCGTCTCGGTCCTCCGGCTCTGTTCTCAGCATGCTGAAGGACTCTCGAAATGTGGACGGGTGCCGCGTGGCAACCAGGATCGCGGGAAGAATATCCTGGGCATCCTGTCCGTTAACGCGGTGCCAAGAAAGGCTTTCGCCTTGAATTCGAAAGCCAGGTCTTTCCCCGTTGATCGTTGCTTCTGGATCGTTTCGTACTTGCTGCCCCGGCCCTTCTGCAAACCGAAGTCCACGCTGGCTGGTGGGTTCAATAGAACAATCCGAAGTGTCAATTCAACGTTCCATTTTGACTCCTGCCGTTCGCCCGAACAGATCCTTCAAATGGTTTCTCATCTTTGGATAGGCGTCGACATTGGCGCCGGCGGCGATCAGCATTTTGAGGATCGGGACGTAATCGATCTCCGGATCGCCATTATAGCCGCACCATATTGTCTGGCTCAGAACCGTCCCCCCGTAGACGTTCAGCACCTCGAGACGAGCGCCGTGTTTCAGAAGCAACTTTATTGTGTCCACTTGCCCGCCGACCACGGCCCAATGCAAGCCGGTGAGCCCGGTGTTCTCCTGCGCGTGCAGATCGACACCCTTTTCAAGCAGAAAATCGACGACGCTATTACGGCCATACTCGCAGGCCCACAGAAAGCCCAACTCCATCTGCTTTTTCGTGGCGCCCATCTTCAGACTGCCGTCAGCGCTGAAGAAGCTCTTGACCACATCCAGCCATCCGGCCCCGGCCGCTCCCTCCAGATCCAGGCGTGCGCCGCGTTTGGCGAGAAACTCTGCGGCATCTCCGCGGCCATTGTGCAGCGCTGAGATCAATGGATTCCATCCACCCGGCGTGCCGTTGACGTCGGCGCCGGCAGCTAGTAGAGTCTCGAGCAACGTGATTTGCACCCCGGCCACCTTAGGATGTATGCTCGTCGCGACCAGACCCAGCGTCGTATCTTTGCCATACGCGTTCGCCACCGCATCCACTTCGGCGCCGGCCTGAAGCAGCAACTCCGCAATGTCCACGGCGTTCTTGGGCGTCTTCTGACGGAAGTCTTCCACGCCGTTGGCCGACACATAATGGAGCAACGTGGCTCTATGCAAGCGTGTCGAACGCTCCCGAATCAATTCCGGGTTCTGGCGCAACAGCCGCTTGAGCGTGGCGATGTCGCCCGTGATAATTGCGTCCACCGCTGATTCGAATTTTGAAACAGGAGAACTCGCACGGCTTACGGCAAAAATGTGTTTCGCAAACTTCGGCCAACTCTCGAAAGCGTAAGACCGGGCAATCAGGAATTGGCCATCAGACAGACGAAGTCTGGACAAGTCTGACAGCCGGGGCAAGTGCTGCTGGGCCGACGCGCGCACTTCCTCCCAGCTCAACGGGCGGCGGGCCGAATAGTGGCGTAGCACGCGCTCGATCGCTGCCGGTTCGGCTGACCGAAAGGCCTTGACGAAGTCTTTGGCTAATTTCTTGTATCGCTCCAGATTGGGGCGGGCAGGTAGTTCTTTGGCGTCCATTACGACCTTCCTTTCACGACTGCGCCTGGAGTCCGCCCGAATCAGGCTGAAAGAAGGCTCGTAACCTTCGAAATTCTACTTAAGGTGGGCAGGGCCCTTTCCGCGGACTGGATGCGCCCTTTTGCGCTGATATTTAATGTGACGCGTTTGGAGTGGAGAAGTCAATGTGGCGCACGCACTCACGCACTCCTGCACTCCTGCGTGCCGCGTTCGCACTCATGCGAACGCTAGGCGACCCGGCGAATTATGTTCGCTGCAATGGAAGTACTCGGAACCGGCGCCGTCCGTCAATTCGGTAAGTCTGGAAGTCGGAATGGTCCACCGTGAGAATGGTTGGTAACGACTCGCGCTTCGCCAGGTAGACGAGCGTCGCATCGGCGAAGTCCATTGGACGATCCCAATAGCGCAGCATCAAGGTGCGGACATTTGCAAGCTCCGAATCTTCGATCGTCGCGAGCTTTAGCGATCCGGACCGGACAAATTTCCAGGCTGCTTCCATTTCGACCCGACTGTCGCCGACCAGATGAAACAGTTCAGTGAGGACTGCCTCGGATGTGAGCAACGGAAGCCGAAGTTGCCGCAACGCGTTCGCACAGGCAGCATGCCAACCATCCGACCGATCCAGCAGCGCAAGAATCGCACCCGTGTCGATCAAAGCGTTACCGGCCATGACGCTTGCGCAATCGCGCGCGGATCGCCTGCCGTGCATTCTCAGCACGCCGCGAGTTGCGCCCGTCAAAGGCGCCCAGGCAGTTCGCCGCCGCCTCGTGAAGCCTGCGCTGCTCTTCATCCCCCTCGGTGCTGTCAGAGCTCTTCTTCAACCAGTCGCGGGCAGCCAACTCCAGCACCGCCGAAAGTGATGTCTTGCGGAGTCGCGCCTGTCGTTCTAGATCCGACTTGAGATCGGTGGACAGACGCCAACTGTACACTTCAGTCCTCATGCACTACATTGTAGTGCATTCGTGGTACTTTGCGCCATTCGGCGCCCGGGAAGGCAAACATCGATCACTCGGTATAGTAAAAAGAACTCGCATGTTCCGCCTTCTTTCATTGATCCTGTTCGCTGCCTCCGCTGGCTCTGCCCAGGTGGCCACGTTTTCGATCGTCGCTTACGATCCAGCGCGTGGCGATTGGGGCGTTACAGTCGCATCGCGCTACTTCTCGGTGGGCTCCGTGGTCCCGTGGGCCGAGGCCGGCGTCGGCGCGGTTGCCACGCAAGCCAACGTGAACGTCGGCTATGGACCGCGCGGGCTTGAATTGCTGCGGCAAGGCCACACGGCCAAGGAAGTTCTGGATCAGTTGCTGGCCGAAGACACGTTCGATGGCAAGGACGGCCGGCAGGTCGCAATCATCGATGGCAAGGGCGGCATTGCTGCCTACACCGGACCCAATGCTCCGAAATGGGCGGGCGACCGGCAGGGTAAGACTTGGTCGGCGCAGGGCAATATTCTGGTGGGTCCGCAAGTGGTGGAGTCAATGGGGCGCGCGTTCGAGGCTGCTTCCGGCGAGCTGGCGGAGAAACTTTACGCCGCTCTACTCGCGGGCGATGCGGCCGGCGGCGATTCGCGCGGCAAGCAGTCCGCCTCGATGCTCGTCGTTCGCAAGCAAGGCGGGCGCAATACCAACAACGATCGCTACATCTATATCAATGTCGACGATAATCCGAATCCATTCCCCGAACTTCGCCGGCTCCTCGACCTGAATCTCGGTTATCTATATCAGGATCAAACCGGCAAGTTGCTGACGTCCGGCAAGACCAAGGAAGCGCGCGCCGCCGCCACTCAAGTGGTCCGCTATTGGCCGCAGCGGCCGGAAGGCCACTTCAGTCTGGGGTTGCTGCAATACACGGCAGGCGACAAGGCTGCGGCCCTCAGCGAACTGAAGACAGCGCGTTCGCTCGCGAATAATCCGAACTTCCGCCGTCAGTTCGACGCAGCCGCGCAGCGCCCGCTCTTCAAGTCCATCCTGGAAGACCAGCAATTCATGCAGCAGTTATTCCCCGAGCAATGAGCATGAGAATGGCAACCTGTGGCGCGCAAGCGTAAACGGTACGATCCCAAGATAGAAGTGCGCCGTTTGGCCAGGGAACGTGTCGGCACAGTGCCCGCCGGGCAGGTGATTAAACCCAAGAAGCAGCGAAAAAAGCCAAAGTATAAGAAGCCGATCAGCCCCGAAGGTCTGGATTGATCAGGAGCCGCGGTTGAACGCCGCGCCGATCATCCGGAATAACAGCGGGATCAGCCAGGCCGGCGTGATAGCGATGAATGCCTTTCCTTTGGTCGTACGGGTCAGAGCGGCGTAGCCGAGGCCAAGCACGATGATGTACCAGATCTGGAAAATCGAAAAATAGTTGAGTAGCGCGAGCAGTGGTCCGTGGACGTCCGGCAGGAAAATGTCCAGACCGAAAGGCGGCGACATCTGCTCTTGCGATGTAATCTCATCTCCCTTGGCGTTAAGCACGACGTAGGCGGCGATGTACTGCAGGGCCGGGATCACCGAAAAGGCCGACAACAGCGAGAAGGTGTCGCGAAATTTAGCGCGCGCGCCAACCATGGAGCCTACCACTCCCACCAGCCATGCAAATAACGCCATGAACAAGATCACGAACACGATTGTGATCACCGGCGTGGCCTGGGCGATCATGGTGCCCACCCGCCTGGCCCCTTCCAGCCGTTCCGGCGGGATGTTCTGCCCGCTGATTCTGGCTTCCACCAATTGCAGGACGAAAGGCATCATCAGATAGCCGAACACGACATAAATGATCGTGATTGTCACCAGCGGCCAGAGCCAAAACAATTTCGCAGGGACTCGCTTGGCGGTAGCGGCCGGATCGATAAAAGCGTTCAGCATTCCAACCAATCCGCTCCCTATGCTCGCACTCTCTTCTGGCATGACAGCCTCCGTTAAACGGTCGAGTTTCCAAAAGATTATACCTTTTGCGGTACGCTGAGGTTCGGAAAACTTATGAAACTTGCGCTGATTGCGACTCTCCTGACTGCCTGCGCTGTCCCTGGCGTTTCTCAGCTCGCCGCGCCCGGCGATTCCGGCGTATCCATGGGACACCTGCATCTGAACACCAAGGATCCCGAGGCGCAAAAAAAGTTTTGGGTGGAATTGATGGGTGCGCGGGCGGCCAAGCTCGGTCCCAATGATGTCTTTAAGCTGCCGGGCGTGATCATCATGGCGCGCAAAGCTGATCCCACCGGCGCCACCGACGGTTCGGTGGTGAATCACGTGGGATTCAAAGTGCGGGACCTAAACGCGATGCTGGCCAAGGTGGAGGCGGCGCATTTGACCATCCTGACCCGGAATCCGCCACAAGCCATGATCCTCGGCCCCGACGATGTCAAGGTCGAGTTCAGCGAGGACACCGCGCTCGCGCAACCGGTTGCGATGCACCACATCCATTTCTATACGGCCAACGTGGACGAGATGAAGAAGTGGTACGTTGCCACCTTCGCCGCGATACCTGGAAAGCGTGGACGATTTGAGGCCGCTGACGTACCGGGCGCCAACCTGACGTTTGCGGCAGGTGAAGGTGCGCTGGCGCCCACCAAAGGCCGATCGCTCGACCACATCGGATTTGAAGTGCGCAATCTGGAGGCTTTCGTGAAGAAGCTGGAAGCGGGCGGCGCAAAGTTGGACATTGCTTACCGCAAAGTGCCCGACCTCGGGATCGCTCTCGCGTTCTTAACGGATCCGTGGGGAACGCGCATTGAGCTGACCGAGGGACTGGACCAGCCCTAGCAGAATTGGGGGCAGGATCGGATTTCCGCCGGCATAAATCCCAGGCAATGAGAAATGTCCAAGGCGGAAACTCCGTGCCTGTACACAATTCTTCCAGATGACCCACTTCCACCAGGCTGCTCGGTCAGTCTGCCCGCAACGCCTGCATCACGTCCACTCGCGCGGCTCGGGCCGCCGGCAGTACCGACGCGACCACTGCAGCCGTAAGCAGTACAACCGCGGCGCCGGCCACCGGCACAGCGCTGGGCATCTTGACAGCCTCGAAATAACTGCTGGCCAGGCGAGCGAGCGCGAATCCGCCCGCCGCGCCTGCCGCGATTCCCGCTCCCGCCATGAGCGCGCCCTCGCCGACGACGCGCGTCAGCACATGCCTCGGCTGCGATCCAATCGCCAGCCGGATGCCGAACTCGCGCGTTCTCGCGCTGACCGAAAATGCCAGCACGCCCGCCACGCCCACCACCGCAATCGCCAGCGCGACGATCGCAAAGCCTCCGAACACAAAGGTGTTCAGCCGATCGGGGGAGAGCACTTCCGCACGCACGTCCTCGAGCGTCGCCGCGTGTTCCACTATTTGGTCCGCCGACATCCCGCGGATTATGCGCGTAATCGGTTGCACCAGCGTGTACGGATCCGTTCGCGCGTGAACGAACAGGCGCCCGCCAAAGAACGGCGCTTGCTCGAAGGAATGATAGACCGTCATCGCAGGTCCCGGCACCACGTTCTCGTCATCGACATCCGCCGCAATGCCGATGATGCGGCGTGGCTCGGGCGTCAGCGATATGAATTTCATGACGGGATCCGTCCAGGTTATTTCGTGGCCGACGGCATCCTGATTGGGAAACATCCGTTGCGCCACGCTCTGGCTCACGATGACCACGGGCGTGTGGTCCTTTCGATCGGCATCGTTAAAATCGCGCCCGGCAATCAAGGGCACGCCCAGCGCCGTGAAAAATCCGGACGAAACGACGCGGAACCGCGCCCGTGGATCCTCTTCGCCCGGTGCGCGCACGTGCCCGTCGGTCGTGAACTGAAGCCCGAAACCGAGCTTCTGCGCCTCACGCCAGGGAACCAGGGTGCCGAGAGCCACACCATCCACGCCCGGCAGTTCAGCGATGCGCCGCATGCTGTCCTTGTAGAATCCAAAAATCTGGTCCTGCGTGCGCCCGTATGACATGACCGGCACGTTGATGGCGAGTACGCGGTGGGTGTCGATTCCGGTCTGCGCCGATTGCAGTGCAATAAGACTCTTGAGCAGCATGCTGGCGCCCGCCAACAGCACGAACGATGCGGCGATCTGCGTGATGGCGAACACCCGTTGCCGGCGCGCTGTGCTGCCCGTGATCCGCGAACCTCCGCTCGTCAGACCGAATCCATGCGAGCTTCCCGCCGAGGGCAAGCGCGGGACAAATGCCAGGAGCACAGCCGCCAGGATGGCCAGCACCGAAGGAACCCATAGCAGGCTGGAGTCAACCGTCACTTCGAGCGCGCGCACCGAGAACCTGGAAGCGTAGCGAGCCAGAATGGCTACCATCGGCTGTGCAATCAATACACCCAGCAGCGCGCCCGCGCCGCACAACACCAAGCTTTCAGCCAGCAGCGTCCGGCGCAATGCGGCGGTGCTCGCGCCCAGAGCCGCCCGGATTCCCAGCTCTCCTTCGCGCCGAACCGTCCGCGCCAGAATCAGGTTGGCCACGTTCGAGCAAGCGATGATGAACACCAGCCCTGCCGCGGCCATCAGCACCAACAGCACGGTTCTCGCGCGCGACGTGATCTGATCGCGCAGCCGCCTGGCTTCAATCCGGAAGTCCGCCTTTGGAGAGTAAGCTTCGGGATGTTCTCGAACCATCGATCCGTGAACAGTGCTCAACTCAGCGCGAGCCTGCTCCAACGTGGCGCCAGGCGCAAGCCGTCCGAACAGCTCCGTCATCCGATGGACGCGGCCGGTCACCATCGTCGCCGAGAGATGGTGCGGACTGGTGACGACGTTGGCGATGATCTCTGTTTCTGCCGGATACGGTACGGATGGTTCCAAGACGCCCACGATCGCCGCCGTCCGCGAGCCCAGCCGGATCGTTTTGCCAAGCACCGTAGGATCGCTCTTGAGGCTTGTAGTCCAGAATCGATACGTTAGCACCATGGCGCCAGCGGCCTTCGGTCCGTCGTCGCGCGCGTCCAGCAGGCGGCCGAGCACCGGGCGAAGCCCCATCACTTCGAAATACGACCCGCCGACAACCCCCGCCCGAACCTCGCGCGGCTCACCCAGGCCGACCATGGTGAAGTCGATAGTGGAAAAATCCCCGAACGCGTTCAAAGTCTTGATGCGGTCGTGCAAATCCTTGATTTCCGGCACCGACCACGCCGCGTTATCAGCGCCGATCCCTCGCGCGGTTTGCCGGATGTAGATCAGCCGGTCCTCGTCCCGATTGGCGAGCGGACGCAGCAACACACCCCGCACCACGCTGAAAATCGCGGCGTTAGC
Organism: Bryobacteraceae bacterium; assembly: GCA_041490325.1. Classification (GTDB taxonomy): domain Bacteria; phylum Acidobacteriota; class Terriglobia; order Bryobacterales; family Bryobacteraceae; genus Palsa-89. The sequence continues at coordinate 7,890 of JBGPSX010000050.1, forward strand.
GCCGATCCCAAGCGCGAGCGTCAATATGACAGTGATGGTAAGCCCCTTGGTGCGCGAGAGCGAACGCGCCGCGTACTTCACGTCGCCAAAGAAGGTCATAAGGCTACTGATCATGATGGTTGCTCCTGACTCTCTACCCTATGTCGAATGAACGAGAGCGAAATCGACATTGTTCACAAAGTTTCTTTGTAATATATCTCCGCCAGGCATTCCGCCAGTCTATCGAAGTTCTCGGCCGCGCCGCGTTCGATCCCGGACTTGAGGACCGCATCCCGAACATCCTGCGACGGAAAGCATACCGTGGTTGTGAGCGTAGTCTGGCCGCCGTGTTCCACCAGGACGATCGTCACCAGCGTCTCGCCGGCGTCCCAGTCTTCCCAGGACTCGGTGCGGACCACCCGCTCCGGCCGCGCCACCTCCCGATAAACGCCCCGCATCCCCACGTCTTTTCTGCCGGGTCCACGAAATACAAAACGATAGGCGCCGCCCACCTTGAGATCGATTTCGCAGACTTCCAGCGACCGGCCCGGCGCTGCCATCCAGCGCTTGAGCAGTTCGGGCTTGGTCGAGGCGTCGAAAACCAGCTCCCGTGGGGCATCGAAGACGCGCGTCAACACGATCTCGCGATCCGTAGGCGTGGTCAATTGCACCGTGTTCGTCATTGTCCAGCCTGCCTTCCGCGATAGAAGAGTCCACCCAGCCACGCACACGGCATGGCGGTGAGCACCAGCCCGGTCGGATACCACAGCGGACCCATGTTTCCCACGGTAATCGCGACCACGACACCGATCATGCTCAATACCAGCCCTACAGCCCCCAAAACCAAAGCGTGACGCATTGGTGAGTGAGGCGCGAACCTCGCGGCGATGTAGCTTCCCACGACAGCGTAAATGCTCCGGTAAGTCAGCGCCAGCAGGTTCAAGCCCGGGTCGTACATCGGCTGGCCCCAAGGCGGATAGACGTTGAGCACATGCAGCGCTTGATCGGTGCCGAGCGAAAGAACAACTACCGTGAAGAACCCGAGCAATCCCGCGCCCGCGCTCTGCCACAGCCGGCGACGAGGAGCGCCCAGTGTTGTGGCCTGCGTTGTCATGCGACCTCCTCAACCAATAGTGCGGGCAACAGTTCGGCCAGCCTGTCGTAGGTCGCCGCCGCGCCGCTTTCCATTCCGGATTTCAGTACTGCGTCGCGAGTCGCCTTCGAGTCGTACAACAGCGTGACAGTGAGCGTCGTTTTGCTGTCTTGCTCCAGCAGCACGGTCGTGTTCAACGCCTCGCCCGGATAATCGTCGAATCGCTCGGTCTGGACGACGCGCTCGGGCCGCACAATCTCGCGGTACACGCCGCGCATCCCCATTTCTTTTCCGTCGGGGCCACGGATCACGAAGCGCCACTCGCCGCCCACCTTCAGATCGATTTCGCAGACCGGCAGCGTCCAGCCGCGCGGTCCCAAGCCCCAACGTTTGAGAAGCTCAGGTTTTGTGAAGCAGTCGAAAACGAGTCCACGTGGCGCGTCGAATACCCGCGTCATCACGATCTCGCGCTCGCTCGGCGTCGTTACTTTTAGAGTCCCAGTGTCGTTCATCGTTGATCTCCTCGCTTGGTGCGTCCACGTTTCTTTTCCTTGGTCTGCAGCTCGTCGAGCAAAGCGTCCAGGCGCTGGAAGCTGGCCTCCCAAAACTGGCGGTAGTTTTCCAGCCAGGCATTGGCTTCTGCGAGCGGCTTGGCTTCCAGCCGCCGTGGACGCCGCTGCGCATCGCGGCCGCGCGAAATCAGGCCGGCCCGCTCCAGGACTTTCAGGTGCTTCGAGATGGCCGGCTGAGTCATCGCGAACGGCTCGGCCAGCTCCGTGACCGACGCCTCACCGGATGCCAGCCGTGCCAGAATCGCTCGCCGGGTAGGATCGGCCAGCGCCGCAAAGGTCGCGTCCAGCCCGGCCGGGCTCATTTGCCCATAACCTTGAGGTTGCATAACTGAATGGTAATATAACTCGAAAGAGCTTGTCTGTCAAGCCTCAACAAGCTGCTGAAAAACTCAGAATCCCCGCATAGACATTTCACGCCCCTAGCCGAGCCGCGCCCAAAGGAAGCGGTGCTTCAGCGTTGCGGAGTAGAATCAAAAAAGTATAGCGAAGGAATACATCGATCAGAGGGACCGCAATTATTATGTTGCCGGGACACGAATCTCTCTCGATTCGATCGTCCATGCATTCCGCCGCGGCGAGTCTCCGGAGACTATCTGCCAGAACTTCGAGCTTCTTCGTCTGGAAGAAGTCTACGGCGCCATAGCGTACTACCTCGCAAACCAGGCTGACATCGATGCCTACCTCATCCGCCAAGGCGAGAAGTGGGCCGAAGGACAGCGTAACGCCGAAACATTGCCAGCTAGTCTGCGCGAGAGACTCATGCGCGCTCGTGAAGAGATGCACACCACTCGCCCATCGTGAAGGTTCGGTTTCTCGCGGATGCCGATCTCAACCGGGCTATCGTGAGTGGAGTCCTACGCCGGGAGCCTTCTCTAGATTTCCTGACCGCTCAGGCGGCTGGATTGCGCGGCATGAATGATCCCGAGGTCCTCGCGCTCGCGGCGGAACGCCAGCGGGTGCTAGTCTCACATGATGTCGGCTCCATGCCGGCTCACTTCCGTGAGTTCAGGAACGCCGGAAACCACGGCTCCGGTGTATTCCTCATTCCGCAGAGCCTCGATATCGGGACGGCAATTGACGAACTCCCGCTCATCTATACGGCATCGGAAGCATCGGAGTGGGAAGACCGGCTGGTGTGGCTGCCGCTGTAAGCTCCACCGCTCGATCAGGAACGCAGCGCGAGCTGAGATTTCGCAGGTACGCGAGCGTCTGTGAGCCCGGCGCTGCGCAATGCGGCGCTGCCTGCGGCGATCGTCAGCGTGGCGCGCGCCGAGCCATTCGACGAACAGACGGGAGCCGTCCAAACCGCGGCTTCAATCTCGTTACCCTTGCGGTTGAGAATTGGACCGTTGGCCGCGAAGGGTAGCTGTTGTCCCAGCACCTCCTCGCGCTTCCAACCCATCAGATCCTCGGCGGCGGCATTCCAGTACAGCACGATGCTGCTGCCATCCACGGCGAAGGTGGCCAACGGCGAGGCGTCAAACACGGCGTGGGCCGCTTCCTGCGCAGCGGTCGTATAGCTCCTTCCGGGTTCCAGGGTCTTTTCGTTCGCCTCCACCAACCGGAGCCGCACTCTGGTGCTGTTCCGATCGGTGGTTGAGATTTTCAGAATCACGGCCGCGATGAGACACATCAGCGCGATCAGAAAATCCACCCAGCCATCCAGCTTGAGACCGGAAAAAAGCAGGCCCGAGTCGTTCATCACGCGCAGCGCTTCGTAGATCGAAATCAAGCCCAGCAGTCCCGTCAGAACCTTGTCCAATCCACTCGGTTGCCGGCGAGTGAGGAAGATGCACCACAAGATGGTGACGATGCAGACGCTCAGCGCGAGTCCCATCATCGGACTGGCGCGAAAGATTTGAAACAGATACAAATCGCAGCTCCCCGGCATTTAGGCCGTTGTTCATGAATCGGCGCTTTGCGATGTGGAAGATAGCCAGTAAATGCTGTAGTTCGTGGCTAATATCCTTACCTAAGTGAGTGCAACCAGGCGTCGCGTAGTTCTAAGAGGTTCACTCTAGGATTCGCGGATTGGGAGTGAAGGCTAAAATGAATACATGTCTGATGTAGTTCGAATCGCCGACCGGGAATTTCGTTCGCGCCTCTTCGTGGGGACGGGAAAGTACCGCAGCTTTCATGAGATGGCGCGCTGCCATGCGGCTTCGGGCGCCGAGGTGGTTACCGTAGCCGTCCGGCGCGTCAACCTTACGGATCGGTCCAAGGAATCGCTGATCGACTTCATCGATCGCTCCAAACTCTTCATCCTGCCGAACACCGCCGCCTGCTACACCGCCGATGAAGCCATCCGGACCGCCCGGCTGGCACGCGAAGTAGGTCTATCGAACTGGGTAAAGCTGGAAGTGATCGGCGATCAGAAGACCCTGTTCCCCGATAACGAAGGACTGCTAGAAGCCACGCGCGTCCTGGTGAAGGAGGGCTTCGTCGTTCTGCCCTACACCAACGACGACCTGGTAAACGCGCGCAAGCTGATCGATGCCGGCGCAGCAGCGGTAATGCCATTGGCCGCTCCCATCGGCTCCGGCCTCGGCATCCAGAACACCACCAATCTTCGAATCATGCGCGAGAACATTACGGAAGTGCCGCTCATCGTAGATGCCGGAGTTGGCACAGCATCCGATGCAGCCATCGCGATGGAATTAGGATTCGACGGCGTACTCATGAACACCGCGATCGCAGAAGCAGAAGACTCCGAAAAAATGGCAGAAGCGATGAAGCTAGCCGTGGAAGCCGGACGCCTGGCGTACCTAGCCGGCCGCATGGTGAAAAAGCTATACGCCAGCGCCAGCAGCCCGCTAGCCGGCGTAGTTAGGTAGGGTAGGCTTCTGCCTACATGGCGCTTTTAAGCGACTCCTAAAATCAAACCGTCGCACTGTTCGTCGGACCGGCTTCAATCGCTATGCCAGATATTGCACCAAGTCCGACAATGTATCGCCCGTGGCATCCCAGCCTGCAAAAGCGACGAACAGGATTTCCTCGCGCTTAAGCCGCAGCGCATCCACTCCCAGTTGATAGGCGCGAGGATCAGGGTACGACGTCCTGACACGCCTTCAGTTCGAGATACGCATTCATCAATTTGTTTCGCTGGTCCTGGCCGAGTTCCAATTTCAACTTGTTGGCGGCAAATATCAATGCCTGCTCTGTAACTTGCCAGAAATCCGCGTAATGCCGATCCACCACGCGTAGCCACGTATATTCGAATTGTCTTGTTCTCCACTCGTTACTGAGATCCGCGCCCTTTCCGGGGAACAATTGATTCACCAGACTGAAAACTGGCTTGGGGTCGAAGACTGGAAAGGCGTCGAACGCGATCGCCTTGATCGACGAATGAACACGCGGATCGGCCAATAGCGCGCTCGGTATGGTCCCCCAAAGGCTACTCACGGTTGTTTCGATTCCACCAATTTTCAAGCGCATGTGTGCTTTTTGTAAAACATTCTGCAGCCGGATGATCCGAGTCTCGAATGGCCTTCTATGGACTGAAGTCGCTCACGCGAATCAGCTTCACAGAACATTCGAAGGGAACAGAAATGAAGAGATTATCAGTCATCCGCGGCGCGCAGGTTCTGGTTGCAGTGGCAGCCTGTGGACTGCTGCACGCTTACAGCACTGGCCCGGATCCTCGTTACTCCGGGGCGCCCGGCGACGGCCCTGGGTCGTGTACTGTTTGTCATCGCGGTCCGGCGCTGAACGCGGGACCTGGAAGCGTCAAGATCATCCTGCCCAGCGGCAATTCTTATTCGCCCGGCGTGACGCAGCATATCAGCGTTCAAGTATCAGATCCTCAACAGCGCCGCTGGGGATTCCAAATGTCAGCACGGCTAAAATCCAATCAA
>JBGPSX010000051.1:0-13238 GCA_041490325.1 Bryobacteraceae bacterium
GGTTGCTCCTGCAACATCGGGTCGACTTCGGTCTTGCCTCGGATATCCAGCACGATCACACTGTCATTCGCGTCCGGCGCTTGCGCAGGAAGACTAATGCGGAGCCATGCGTACTCGCGCTCATTCTCGGCGCTCTGCGTAGCTTTTAGCGCGGTATGGCTTGAAAGCAAGGAGGCGCGATTCACTTTGCTCAGAAGCCCGTAGAGTGCGAGTTCCTTCTGCGGCCACTTGAAGACGTGCAGAAACAGGCGCCCCGGCTTGGCCGTAATGACGCCCCAAGGCAGCGTGTAGGGGAACGGGCTCGCCGAGGTCGCATAAATTGACTCGCCGTTCGCCTTCGTCCACTTCCCCACTTCGGCCAAACGCTCCACGCTCGGCTGCGGGATCACGCCTTCCGCGGTGGGGCCGACATTGAGCAAATAATTCCCACCGCGACTCGATGCCGTAGCCAGTTGTTGAATGAGTACGCCGGGCGTTTTCCAGTTGCTGTCGTCTTTACGAAATCCCCACGTATCGTCCATCGTGACCGGAGTTTCCCATGGCCGCTTCACCGTACCCACGCTGATCTGGTTGTCGCCCGCCGAATCGTAATCGCCGAGATTATTGCCAACGCGCCCGCTCACCAGGCAATTGGGCTGAAGCTGATGCACCAGGTCCGCCAGTTGCTGGCTCTGCTGCGCTGTGATGTTGCGCGGCGTATCGAACCAGATCAGGCCGATGGGTCCGTAGTTGGTCAGCAGCTCACGCACCTGCGGGATGACCTTCTCGTCATAGTATTTCTGAAAGTTCTTCTTGCTCTCGTCCGGCCAATCCCAATCGTTGCCGACCCCGTCCCGTTCGTGCCAGTCCTGCGTCTGGGAATAGTAGAAACACAGCTTCAGTCCGGCGCGCTGGCAGGCCGCGGCCAGGTCCTTCAGCGGATCGCGATGAAAGGGCGTGGCGTCGACAATGTTATAGGTGCTCGCCTTGGAGCCATACATCGCGAAACCATCGTGATGCTTCGAGGTGATGGTCACGTACTTCATGCCGGCATTCTTCGCTACGGCCACCCATTCGTCGGCATTGAATTTCACGGGATTGAATTGCGCGGCGAGCTTTTCATAATCGCGCACCGGTACGCGCGAGCGGAACATGATCCACTCGCCCAATCCAACGCTGGGCTTGCCGTTCCATTCGCCGGCCGGAACGGCATAGAGACCCCAGTGAATAAACATGCCGAAGCGCGCATCGGTCCACCACTTCAGGCGCTGCTCTGGAGTAGGATTCTGGGCTGCCACTGGCAGTACTGCAGCCAAGATCAGGAGTATTGATTTTGAGAGTGAAAACATGGTCAATAGAGGAGTGAGGCACTTGACAGGCGCCCGCATAACCCGATAACGTTAACGGAGGCGCGGTTATGAGACAATGTTGCATCATGTGCCGGTCGCTGTCAAGACCCTTTCCCTATGGCGCGAGCTGTTAAAAGTAATCCAACCATCGTCGACATAGCCCAGAAGCTGGGAATTTCCGCGATGACTGTCTCGCGCGCCTTGAACGGCAAGGGCGAGGTCAGCAAGGAAATGCGGCGCAAGGTGCTCGAATGCGCCGACCGCTTGGGATACCGGCCCCACCGCTGGGCCCGCAGTCTGGTAACGCAACGATCTCTCATGATTGGCGTCGTCGTCCCTGAAATAGCGCACTCATTTTTCGCGGAAATCATCACCGGCATCGAAGATGTTTTAGAAAAAGCAGGTTACGATATTCTGCTGTGCCACTCGCGCAGCGATCCCGAACGTGAGCGAACCGAAATCCAGGCGTTGATTGAAAGCCGCATCGACGGTCTCATTGTGGCGCCCGAACAACCGGAGAAGTCGCCTGAACCTTTTGTGGAACTGAGCCGCCACAAGATTCCGTTCGTGCTTGTGGACCGTTTTTTTCCGGGATCAGAATTCTCTTGCGTTCGCCTCGATGATCTCGAAGCTGGATTCATGGCCACCAAGTTCCTCATCGAACTGGGCCACCGCCGGATCGGCCATATCTCCGGCCCGGACATCAGTACCGCTTCATTGCGCCGCCGCGGATTCCTGAAAGCTCTGCGCGCTTTCGGTCTCGAACAAAACAAGAAGTGCATCGTGCCGGCGCGATTCGGCATCGAGGAAGGCCGCGCGGCAATGCGTGAGATGTTGAAGTTTCGCCCCGCGCCCACTGCCGTGTTTGCCGCCAACGATCCTCAAGCCATTGGAGCGATCTACGCCTGTCGCGATGACGGATTGCGCGTGCCGGAGGATATCTCCATCATCGGCGCCGGCAACATCGAGGGCGTCTACCATCCCAACCCGTTTCTGACCACCATCGATTGGCCGCGCGAAGAACTGGGCAGCGTGGCCGCGCAGATTCTCCTCGAAGCAATCGCGAACAAAGGCGGGCCAGCGCAGGTCCGTGTATTCACGCCGAAGTTGTTGGTCCGTCATTCCACCGCGGAGGTGTCCTCTCGCGCCGAGGCCGCTTCCGTCTTAACAGCGATGGCGCGTACCAAGGAAGTATCGTAAGAAGACAAGGAGCCGTTATGAACCGAAGAGACTTTCTTATGACATCGGCAGCCGCCATGGGCACCGCGATGGCAGCGCCCAAAAGCGCCAACGACACCATCCGAGTTGCGTGCGCCGGTCTTCGGGGACGAGGCAAGACACATCTGAACGCGTTCACCACTTTGCCGAACGTCGATCTGGTCGCGGTTTGCGACATCGACCAGAGCGTGTTGAACCAAGCCGCCAGCTTTGTCGAATCCAAGCGAGGCAAAGCGCCCGCCGCCGTCACCGATCTGCGCAAGCTGCTCGAGGACAAATCCATCGACGTGATCGCTCTCGCCACGCCGAATCATCAGCACACCATGCAGACCATTTGGGCCTGCGAGGCCGGCAAGGACGTGTATGTGGAGAAGCCCTGCTCGCACAATATGTTTGAAGCCCGCCAAATTGTCGCGGCCGCCCGGAAATACGATCGCATCGTGCAGCAGGGCAGTCAGAGCCGTTCCTCGGTGGCATTGCAGGAAGCCGTGCAGAAGATGCGCGACGGCGTAATTGGCGACGTCTACATGGCGCGCGGATTGTGTTTCAAGTTGCGCGACACCATCGGCCGCACTCCGGAAGCGGCCGTACCCGCGGGCGTCGACTACGATCTGTGGCTGGGTCCCGCGCCGAAGCGCGCGTTTACCAAGAACCGCTTCCATTACAACTGGCACTGGATGTGGGATTACGGCAACGGCGATCTCGGCAATCAGGGCATTCACGAAGTCGATATCGCGCGCTGGGGCCTGGGCGTCAAATATCCGGCCAAGATCACTGCCATGGGCGGCCACTTCATGTTCGACGATGACCAGGAAACGCCCAACACCATCAACTGCGCCTTTGAATTTGACACTCCCGGCGCCAAGAAGAAAATGATGGTGTTTGAAGTGCGCCACTGGATGACGAACATAGAATCCGGCATCCACGAATTCGACACCAAGTACAAGAGCAACAGCGTCGGCAATTTGTTCTACGGTTCGAACGGCTACCTTGCGATCGACGGTTACGTGAAATATCAAACCTGGTTGGGCAAGGAACAGGAACCGGGTCCGGCGCGCAAGGAAGGCGGCGACCACTTCGCCAACTTCATTCAAGCCGTCCGCAGCAGGAAGCGCAGCGACCTGAACGCCGAGATCGAAGAAGGCGCCATCTCAACCACGCTGGTGCATCTGGCCAACATCTCCTACAAACTAGGCCGGACCCTGCACTTCGATCCGAACACGTACTCGTGCACAGGCGATTCAGAAGCGACCAAAATGTTCACGCGCGATTATCGCAAGCCGTTCACAGTCCCCAAGCTGGCGTAATCGTGGCGCACGCACTCCTGCGTGCCGCGTTCACACTCATGTGAACGCCCGGCATACTCGCATCCAGCGCTGCATTGCTGCCAGCGTGCGCATACGGCATAATACTATGGACTCGGGTTTTCGGAGAGCAGGAGGATTCGTGTTTCCAAGTCGAAGCCAGTTGAGACGCGTGCTAGCTAGCGCGGCCGTTGGAGTGGTTGCGATTTCCTGGGGAAGCTCGTACGCGCAGTCCGACGCCCCCACCAATGACGCGCCGAATCCGTATCGTACGGTGGAGGGCTGGGCCAAACTCCCTGAGGGACGCAAATGGGGATCCACCAGCGCCGTCGACATCGACAAGGACGGAAAATCCATCTGGGTGGCGGAGCGCTGCGGCGCGAACGGTTGCCTCGATCGCTCGACGGGCGAGATCAAGAACATCCCCACCATTCTCAAGTTCGATCAGAACGGAAATCTGGTCAAGAGCTTCGGCGCCGGGATGTTGATTTTCCCGCACGGTATCTACGTCGACAAGCAAGGTAACATCTGGGTGACCGACGGCCAGGACAACGCGCCTCTGCCGCCCGGAGGACGCCGTGGTGGACGCGGCGCACCCACGAGCGGACCCATCGGACCGCGCCCCGGCGCGACCAAGGGCAATCAGGTTTTCAAATTCAGTCCCGATGGAAAACTGCTCATGACGCTGGGCAAACCCGGCGGCGGCGCTGACCCAGAATACTTCTACCAACCCAACGATGTCGTAGTAGCTCCGAACGGCGACATCTTCGTGTCGGAAGGCCATGGAGCCGGCAACAACCGCGTTTTCAAATTCAGCAAGGATGGAAAGCTCATCAAGACCTGGGGCAAACTGGGGACCGGCCCAGGCGAGTTCGATCAACCGCATGCACTGGCGTTCGATTCCAAAGGCCGCCTCTTCATCGGCGACCGCAACAACAATCGAATCCAGATCTTCGATCAGGACGGCAACTACATTTCCGAGATGAAACAATTCAGCCGGCCGAGCGGAATCTATATCGACAAGCACGACAAGCTGTACGTCACCGATTCAGAATCGGTATCGGTGTCGCGCAATCATGACGGCTGGAAGCGCGGTATCCGCGTGGGAAGCCTCAAGGACGGCAAAGTGATCGCCTTTATACCCGATCCAGCGGAAAAAGCCACCGGAACAAGCGCCGCCGAAGGTGTGGCAGCCGACTCCAAAGGCAACATCTACGGCGCGGAAGTGGGTCCGATGGCCCTGAAACGATACGTCAAGAAGTAGAATCATCAAGAATGCAATCGAAACGATCAAAGTTGTTGCCCCTGACGGGAATTGCCGCGTGCCTGGCGGTCATCGCAAGTGCGCAGCCGCCGCAAGACGCCGCCCAACTCGCCGCCCGCCGCGATGCGCTCGAAAAGGAAATAGAATCGGTCGCCGTCGTCGAGCGAAAGGTCATGGTGCCGATGAGCGACGGCAAACGCATGGCGGCCGACATCTACCGCCCCAAGGACGCATCCAAAAAGTACCCCATTATTTTTGTCCGCACGCCCTACAACTTTAATTTTTGGGATGTGAAGAATCGGATGCCCGCCGACATGACCGCGCCGCTGGATGCCGTCAAGCGCGGATACGCGTACGTTGTGATGAACGAGCGCGGCCATTTCTTCTCCGAAGGCAACTACGACATCTTGGGGCCTCCGCTCACGGATGGCTCGGACGCGATTACCTGGATGTCGAAGCAACCCTGGTCCAATGGCAAAGTCGGCGCCATCGGTTGCTCCTCCACCGCCGAATGGCAAATGGGCGTTGCCGCGATGGGCAATCCGGCGTTCACCGCCATGATCCCGCAAGGATTCGGCGCCGGCGTCGGTCGCGTCGGACCGTATTTTGAGCAGGGCAACTGGTATCGCGGCGGCGCGGTCCAGATGCTGTTCATTGCATGGCTCTATGGCGAGCAGAACCAAGCCCGGCCCACGTTTCCACCCAATACTTCGCAGGAAGACTTGATACGCGCATCGAAGTCGTTCGACCTGGCGCAACAGTTGCCGCCAGTGGACTGGTCGAAGGCGCTGCAGCATCTTCCCGAGATGGACATCATCAAGGCGGTCGATGGACCACACGGGATCTTCGCCGACCACATGGAAGTATCCACCGGCGGCGCGATGATCAAGCGCGCTCCCAACGATCCGGCCTGGTATCGCGGCGGGCTCTGGCACGACGACAAAAAGATCAACGTGCCGGGATTTTGGTTCATGTCTTGGTACGACGTCTCGGTCGGGCCGAACTTGGCCGCGTACAACTTCGTTCGCAAGACCGCCAGCCCCGAGGTTGCAAATAAGCAATACGCCGTGATTGCTCCCACGCTGCACTGTTCCTACAAACGCGCCACCGAGCATACCGTGGTCGGCGAGCGCGACATGGGCGATGCCCGCCTCGACTACGATGCCCTCACTTTCGGTTGGTTCGATCATTTCCTGAAGGGCGAAGACAATCACGTCCTCGAAAACATGCCCAAAGTTCGTTACTACACGATGGGCCTGAATAAATGGCAAACATCCGACACGTGGCCACCCCAAGGCGCGCATCCGTTGACGCTTTTTCTTTCGAGCGCCGGAAAAGCGAACAGCCTGAATGGCGACGGCACGCTTGCGGACACCGTACCAACGGCCGACTCGCCTGATCGAATCATCTACGATCCTATGAATCCCGTCCCGTCCTACGGCGGCAATGTTTGCTGCACCGGCAACGCCGTGACAGGCGGCGCGTTCGATCAGCGCAAGATGGAAGCGCGCTCGGATATCCTCGTCTACACATCCGATCCGTTGAAAGAAGGAATCGAGGTCAGCGGCCCAATTGAAGCGACGCTATACGTCTCCTCCGACGCTAAAGACACCGACTTCACCGTGAAGGTGATCGACGTCTTGCCGGACGGAACCGCCTACAACCTGGACGAGACCATCCAACGCGTCCGTTACCGCGAAGGCTACGACAAACCGCCAGCGTGGATGGAGCCGGGCAAGGTGTACAAGGTGGCGCTACAACCGATGAACACCAGCAACTACTTCGAAGCCGGTCATCGCATCCGAATTGAGGTTTCCAGCAGCAACTTCCCACGCTTTGACCGCAACCTGAATACCGGCGGCAACAACTACGACGAAACGAAAGGCGTAGTAGCGCACAACGCCATCCACCATTCCACAGACCACCCCTCGCAAGTGACGTTCTCCGTTGTGAAACGCTGAACTCAAAAAAACTTGCGTTTAAACGCCTCATGCCGCTTCCGCGCAGCGCCAATAAGCGTGGCAAACTCATTCTCGCGTCGAAGCGGATCCAGCAAAGGATCCGTCACGAAGTAAGGATAAGAAAAAAATCCGTTGTCGATACTAAGCCGTAGCACCCGCAACGCCGAAACCTTATCCCCCAACACCGCATAAGCCTGCGCGATCTTGTACAGCGCCTCCGGATCACCCACGCCGCGCTCCGCGATCTTATCCTCAGTAGCGTGCAGGATCTCGAGTCCCTTCGATTCCTGATGCCCGATCGCATAGCTGAGCGCTTTCCCCACGCGGGCCTGCAGCAACGTCGCGTGCAACTCAAACGCGCCATCCAGATCCTTCGCGGCCCGAGCGAAATCCTTCTTGTAATATTCTCCGAACCCGCGATAGAAAAGAATCAAAGGCGAATCGCTGTTCTTGGGCAGGCTACCCAGAAACTTGTCGTATTGCCCAAGGTACAGATATCCGTTCAGCGCCGACGTGCTGAGCTTGACGCCAGGATCGAGTTCCCGCGCTCGCTCGCACTCCGCGACGGATTCAGCCAGCATCCCTCCGAACCGGTACGCGTACCCCAATTCCCAATGCAGTTCCGCATGATTGGGATTGGTTTTCTCGGCTTCCCGCAACAGCGGCACTGCGTTCTCCACGCGTCCCGTGTCCGTGAATCGATTCGCCATGAAGATCCGGGCCTCGATCTGCGCTGGATGGAGCGACAAGGCGGTCTCGTATGCAGTCTGGGCCGCGCGATACGAATCCCGCCCGCCGAGTTCAAAAGAGGCATTCGCCGTGTGCGCCCTTCCAAGGTGCGCCCATGTCAGCGCATAACTGGGATCAATCTCAGCTGACTTTTCGAGCATCTTGATCGCCATCGGGAAATCGTTTCGAGCATAAAGGTCCACGCCGCGCAAATAATATTCGTACGCGGCCGCGTCCACGGGCTTGTCGTGCTTCAACCGCTCCACTTCCAGTGGCGATAGACTCAGCTTCAATCCCTTGACGATCTCCTCTGCGACAGTGTCCTGAACCGTGAGCAGCCGATCGTATTTCAAACCGAACTCGCCCTTCCATAGAATGTTTTCCGTCTTGACGTCGATCAGTTGCGATGTGATTCGCAAATCGTCGCCCTCTCGAATGAAGTTCCCGGTGAGAAGAGTGTCAACATGCAGGTCCGCGGCGATTCGAGCGATATCGATCGCCTGATTCCGATATTTCTCGATCGCAGACGAGGGCCGAACCGTCAGCGAACTCACGTAGTCGAGCTTGGTGATCACTGCGTCGGCGAGCGAGAATCCCAGAAAGTCATTCTTGGAGTCCTCGCGCAGGCTCTGGAACGGCAGGATCGCCAGGCTGCGCGGACGCGCGGGCGGTGGCGTCTTTGAAGATTGCTTCTGATACGCGAAGTAGCCCAGGCCGACAACCACGACCGACAGCACTCCGAGCGCCGGGATCAGGACTCTCTTGTTCCTGCTGTCCACCAGAATCGACTTGTCACTTCCGGCTTCCGGCTGGGTCGGTGCGGGCTCCTCAGGCGATCCCTTTACCTCGGCCGCAAAACGATATCCCCGGCCCGGCACCGTCACGATATAACGGTCTTCCCCGGCACTCTCCCCCAGCGCTTTGCGGATCGTCGAAATCTGCTGCGTGAGGTTCGATTCCTCCACAAAACTGTTGGGCCAAAGCGTCTTCAGCAGCTCCTCTTTGCTGAGCATGCGGCCGCTGTTTTCCACCAGCACCACCAGCATGTCGTAGGTCTTCGGAGTGAGCGGAACCGGGCTCCCGTCTCGAGAAAGAAGGTGTTGAGCCGTGTCTAAAACGAATGGGCCAAATTCATATAAGTGCCCGCTTTTCTGTCGCATCCGGCTTTCCTAGAGTTTTGAGAGATCTTTGAGACCGGGTTCAGGACTTTTGGTGCTCGAATGCTCCAACATCACCTGCATCAGGTCGATCTCCAGGCGCGACAATCTGGCTGTCGGCAATGTTAACACGTCGTCAGGCCCAAGCACTGAGGTGACCATGCTCGAAGCCAGCACCGCGGAACGGATCCTGTTCCCGCCGTTCCATCTCGACCTTGCGGCCGGACGCCTGGAGTGTGGCTCAGAGCCCATTGAACTCGCTCCCAAAGCCTTTGGCCTCCTCCGGTATCTGGCCGAACGGCCCGGTCAACTGGTCAGCAAGGAGGAGCTGCTGCGAGGAGTCTGGCCGGATGTTCACGTCGGCTCCGACGTCCTGAAGGTGACCATCGCCGAGATTCGCAAAGCGCTCGCCGACCCCAGCCGTGAGCCTCGCTTCATCGAAACCGCCCATCGCCGAGGGTATCGTTTTATCGGTCGTACCGAAACCGTGAAACTCTCTCAGCCCGAGCTGCACAAGCCAGCCCCGCTCGCGATTCCCAAAACTCATTACGCCCAAAGCGGCGACGTCAACATCGCCTACCAGGTTCTGGGCGAAGGATCGCTGGATCTGGTCTTCGTCATGGGCTGGGTATCTCATCTGGATTATTTCTGGACAGAGCCTTCCTTCGCGCGGTTCCTGCGCCGGCTCGCGTCCTTCTCCCGGCTGATCCTGTTCGATAAGCGCGGCACAGGCCTGTCGGACCGTGTTCCATTGGACGCGCTGCCCACGCTCGAGCAGCGCATGGACGACGTGCGCGCAGTCATGGACGCCGTCGGATCGAAGCGCGCCGTGATCTGCGGCGTATCCGAAGGCGGCGCCATGTCCGCTCTCTTCGCCGCGACCTACCCTGAGCGAACCTCGGGACTTGTGATGATCGGCAGTTACGCAAAACGCATTCAAGACGAGAGCTATCCCTGGGGACCCACCGAATCGCAGCGTGAGAATTTCCTGGAAGAAATTCGCGACCAGTGGGGCGGCCCGGTGGGTCTCGAGGAGCGCGCCCCTTCCATGGCAACCGATCCGCATTTCCGGGAATGGTGGGCGGCCTACCTCAGAACCGCCGCCAGCCCGGCCGCCGCGGTGGCGCTCACGCGCATGAACTCAGAGGCCGACATCCGCAGCGTGCTGTCCGCCATCCGCGTTCCCACGTTAGTAATTCACCGGACCGGCGACCAATGCTTACGCGTCGGCGAAGGCCGCTACCTGGCCAGCCGCGTCCCCGGCGCGCGTTTTATCGAACTCGAAGGCGAGGATCATCTTCCCTTCGTTGGGGATCAGGACGCAATCCTGGATGAGATAGAAGAGTTCGTAACCGGCGCCCGGCACACGTTGCAGCCTGATCCGGTTTTGGCTACCGTTCTGGCCGCATCCTTCCAGTTGCCGCAAGCACAGCCCAAGCCGCGCGAGCACGCCTGGCAACGCTTGCAGGATCACATCACACGAGAGCTGGGCTGGTTCCGAGGGCGCGAGTTCAGTCCCGGCGGCCACTGTCTGCTCGCCTCTTTTGATGGACCCGCCCGAGCCATTCGATGCGCGTGCGCAATTGCGCATCACGCGTCCAGGTTGGGCATCCAGATGAAGGCTGGTCTGCATATCGGCGAATGTGAAGTAACCAGCGCGGGCGTTCGCGGCGCCGCCGTCGAGACAGCGCGCAAGATCGAGCAGCAGGCCGACCCCGAAGAAATCCTGGTCTCAGTGACGGTTCGCGATCTCGTCCCTGGCTCCGGCATCCCATTTCAGCTCAAGAGTTGTCTCATTTGTGAGAACGTGACAGACACTCTTCTCCTTTTGTTAGTAGAGCGCAGCCTCGCTCTTCAGATCAGCGCGTAGGCCTTACGTAGCGCGTAAGCCTTACGCCAACCTTACCCTTTCATAACTTCTGCTTGGCGAATTCGCGGTTATTCTGAACGTGCTATAGCAAGCGCACTGAACGGAATGCTTATGACAGCCAAGAAAGAGCCCATCATTCTTCCATCCGAAGACAGGATCCGCATGACTCGCTTGTATGAAGAGGTCTTGACCCGTGTGGAAGAAATGGCGTTGATTACAGCTCGCACGCTCCGGCTGGATGCCGGCGCCGGATTTACCGTCAAGTTCAATCCAGTCTCGGAGAGCGAAGACGGCGGATTCGTCCCTGTTGAGATTGTTCGCGCGCCACAAGGCCACGGCTGCTACGACTACCGCGAAGGCGCTTGCTTTTTAGCGAATGCACGGAGAGTTGATTTGAGTCAGGAACAAGGTGGATTGCAATGAAGAAGATCGTTTTCCAGAAAAGCTTGCTAGCGCTGGCATCCCTCGCCGCCGCGCTAACTTGTGACCGGCGCCTCGGTCAGGTATCGGCCCAGGCGCCCCTGCGGTTTGTGGGTCCTACCAGTTCGCAGCCACTGGCGTTGAGCGCTGACGATTCATTGCTGATTGTTGCCAACCCGGACAACAACAGCGTCACATTTTTCGATCCCAAGAATGGCAATGCCAAACTGGCCGAGATCACGGTAGGTAAGGAGCCGAACGGAGTCGCGCTCTCGCCCGACGGGTTGCGTGCTTATGTAGCGAATACGATCGACGGCACGGTGACCGTGCTCGGCATCAATCGCGGCGCCGCGACGTATGGCAACGTCCTCGCCACCGTCACTGTTGGCACAGAGCCCTATGGATTAGCGCTGACTCCCTCCGGCCGGAAGCTGTACGTCGCCAACGCGCGCTCGAACACCGTCTCGGTGATTGACACCACCGCGAATTACTCGGTCAAGACCATCAGCAACGTCGGCTTCGAGCCGCGCGGCATCGCCATCACGAACGGTGGGACCGACGACAACTTAGAAACGGTCTTCGTCACGCAGTTCCTCTCGCTACCGATCGAAGGCAGAGTAGATGGCGCCGATGACGCCAAGGCCGGCCACGTAACTGCCATCTCCGCCGCCACCGACGCCGTGATTGGCGACATCGTCATCAATCCGATCGCCGACACAGGCTTCAAGGCCGCCGGCGATGCCCTACAGCGGATCGCGCCACCTGCTACTCCGGCCGCTACGGACTTCACGTTTGTAACCGGCGCCTATCCGAACCAGCTCAACAACATTGGAATTCGCGGCAAATTCGCGTTCGTTCCGAATACTGGCGCGTCGCCCAATGGCCCCTTCCGCTTCAACGTGAACACCCAGAGCTTGCTGGCCGTCATCGACACCACGACGCGCAAAGACGCCGGCAAGACCATTAACATGCACTCCGCCGTGGGCGCACAAACCAATCCCGGCAAGCGATTCATCACGCAGCCGTGGGCCATCGCGCTCAAACACAAGTCCGACGAGGGCTACGTCATCAGCGCCGCCAGTAACCTCGTGGTCAAGCTGAAGATCGATCCCAACACCGGCGCTGCCACCGTTCAGAGTGATCCCACCGACACCACGCGCGTGCTGGAAATTCCCACCGGTAAGAATCCTCGCGGCATCGTGATCAATTCCACCGACCAGACTGCCTACGTGATGAACTACGTCTCGCGCGACGTCAGCGTCATCGATCTCATCGGTACGGTTGAAAAGGTGACGAGCACTGTTCAGTCGGCCAATCTGCCGACAGCCGGCACTCAGGAAGATAAGATTCACGCTGGCAAGGAACTGTACTATACGTCGATCGGCGAGTTCGATCGCGCCGCGCCGGGCGGACCCATCATTAGCGGCAGAATGTCCAACGCCGGTTGGGGCGCATGCTCTTCCTGCCATCCGTTTGGGCACAGCGACAACGTGGTCTGGATCTTTCCATCCGGCCCCAAGCGGACCCTTCCGCAGCACACTGATTTCGATCAAACCGACGCGTCGAGAAAAACCATCCGCATCCTCAACTGGTCCGCCGAGCGCGATGAAGAAGCCGACTTCGAGCTCAACATTCGCGCCGTCTCGGGCGGTCTGGGCATGATCGTCCTCGATGATGGCGTTGCGCCTGACCCCAACGTAGCTAATCTCACGCCGCTCGCGAGCCGCGGCCGCAACCAGCTCAAGGTTCGTGGCGTACCGGCGTGGGATGCGCTCGAGGCCTACGTGCAGTTCGGCATCCGCTCCCCGATTTCCCCGCTGCGCGGTTCCACCGACCCCGACATCGCCGCCGGCCGCCAGCTCTTTATCCAAGCCAACTGCCAGGGCTGCCATGGCGGTCCCCAGTGGACCTCCGCCCGCGTGCGATTCAATCCTCCTCCAGACGCGAGTCTCATCTCCGGCGGACAAATACTCACCGAGCTCCGCAA